>NZ_JBSFNC010000019.1:0-89724 GCF_053586895.1 Amycolatopsis sp. NPDC003731
GTGAGCCGGGTCAGCCAGATCCTCTCGCTGTTCGACCCGGCGACCCCCGAACTGACCGCCGGGGAGGTCGCCGAACGGCTGGGCCTCAACCGCACCACGGCGTACCGGTACTGCACCTCGCTCGTCGCGGCCGGCCTGCTGGAACGCAGCGCCGACGGCGGGTACGTGCCCGGCGGGCTGCTGCTGCAGCTCGGCGCGTTCGCGATCGGGCACCGCCGGGTCGTCAACCTCGCGCCACGGCACATGCAGGCGCTCTCGCGCGCGACGCAGACCAGCGTCGTGCTCAGCCTCTGGGGCCTCACCGGCCCGGTGGTCTCACGGGTCGAGGAGAACGCCTCGACCATCGTCATCGTGTCCGTGCGGGTCGGCAGCCACCTGCCGCTGGACACCGCGCAGAGCAAGGTGTTCCTCGCCTACCACGCCGACCAGCTGTCGATGGAACGCCTGATCGGCACCCTGTCCGGCCCGGCGCGCGACGAGCTGCGCGCGGACGTCGAACGCGTGCGCGCGGCCGGCCACTGCTCCGCGATGAGCACGCCCGGCATCGTCGCGGTGGCCGCGCCGGTCTTCGACGAGTACGGCATCTGCGCCACGATCGCGATCGTGGGCCCGGACAACACCCTGTCGATGGGCGACGACACGCCCGAGCTGCGGGTCGTGGTCGACACCGCGCGCGAGCTCACCCACGAGCTGGGCGGGCACTACCGCCCCGACGACGGCCGGCGGGCGGTGCAGGGCAGCGGGTTCGAACGTCGCGAATGACTCATTCGGGACGCCCGAGGTCCCGAATGAGTCATTCGCAGCACCCGGCGGAACCCGGCCCGGTCGCCCGGGGCCCGCCTGCGCGAGCCTCGACCGCCTCCCTCCACTCAGGACAGTGCGGGGATCGTGCTGTCGTCGGACATGTCGACGTCCTTGGTCTCCGGGCCGAGGAAGCCGCCGAGGCTGATCAGCAGGCCGGCCAGCACGAGCAGGACACCGGGAGCCAGGTGCGCGGGCATGACCCCGTCGAACCGCTGCAGGTAGAACTGGTAGAACGCCGGGGCGATCAGCGCGAGGCTGTAGCCCACGCCGTAGCCGGTCGAGCGGATGCTCGCCGGGAACCGCTCGGTCAGGTACGCCGCGATCGGGCCGAACGTGCCGACGGTGAACACCCCGATGAGCACGCCGAAGCCGAGCGCCGCGCCGAAGCCGCCGTTCGAGGCCATCAGCAGCGTGTAGGAACCCGCGCCGACCACGACCATCGACAGGCCGTAGCCGATGTAGAACCGCCGCCGGCCGATGCGCTGGGACAGCACCCCGAACACCGGGTAGGACAGCGCGGCGGCCGCGTTGATGACGAGCATGGTCATGGTGACCTCCTTGCTCGACAGGTCCAGGTGGGCCTTCAGCTGCGCCGGCGTCACGGCGGCTTCCATGTTGGTCGCGAGCCACGTGCCGGTCATCAGGATGAACACCTGGCCCAGCGCCCGGGGGTACTTCTTCAGCAGCCGGACGAACGGCAGCTTGTGCTTCTCGCCGGTCAGCTCGGCCGGCGGCTCGTGGACCTGCTTGAGGTAGTAGCGGAACAGCACGGCCGCCAGCGCCGCGCCGACGAAGAACGGGATCCGCCAGCCCCACTGGACGTACGCGCTGTGCAGGCCGGCGGACGGCAGCAGCTGCAGCATCAGCAGCGTGATCGCGGCGATCACCGCGTACGCGGCGGGCGAGGTCGACGTGATGATCGAGGCGTAGAGGCCGCGCTTGTGCTTCGGGCTCCACTCCATCGCCAGCGGCACCGCCGTCGTGTACTCGCCGCCGAGGAAGATCCCGTCGACGAACCGCAGGGCGATGAGGGTGCCGACCGACCACATCCCGATCGTCTCGTGCCCGGGCAGGCACGCGGTCAGCAGCGTGATGGTGCCGAACCCGCCGACCGCGACCAGCGTCGTCCGCTTGCGCCCGACCGTGTCGGCGAAGTGACCGAAGATGATCGCGCCGAGCGGGCGGCCGATCAGCGTCGACGCGAACACCAGGGACGCCAGCAGCGCGGTCGTGCTCGCACCGAGGTTCGCCGCCTGGAAGTACGCCGCCGCCGGGGCCAGCACGACGATCGGCAGGTAGATGTCGAACTGGTCGACGAAGTAGGCGAGCGTCCCGCCGCGGATCGCGGCACGCACCTTGGTCGCGTCCGGGCCGTGCGGGGTACCGGGACGGGCGGCCGTTCCCGCGGTGCTGGGCGGTGTGGACATCGGCGTCCTCCGTTGCTCCGAACCGAGTGTTCACAAAGTGAACGCCAGCCACTCTAAATATGCGCCGTTCGATACACAAGGGCGGTCACAGGGTTGACAGGCGGTCTTATAGTGAACTTTGACTTCATAATGCGAACGGAAGGCCGCTCATGAGCCCGCGCCCCGCCATCGCCTCCGTCCTGGACGGCCTGGTCGACATGCACGTCCACTCCGGTCCCAGCCCGTTCCCCCGGCGGTTCGACCACGTCGAGGCCGCGCGGGACGGCGCCCGGATCGGGATGCGCGCCATGGTCGCCAAGTCCCACCACCACAACACCCAGATGGACGTCCTCGCGATGCAGGGGCGGCTCGCCGACGTCGAGGCGCAGGTCTTCGGCGGCATCGCGCTCAACAGCACCGTCGGCGGGCTCAACGTCCACGCCGTGCGCATGACGCTGCGCATGGGCGGCAAGGTGGTCTGGTTCCCGACCATCTCCTCCGGCCGGCACCTCGACTGCCACCCCGAGGACGGCGCCTTCCCGACCACCACCGTCCCGCTGACGCTGGAGCGCATCGACATCGTCGACGGCGAAGGTGCCCTCAAGCCCGAGGCGATCGAGATCCTCGACGAGATCAAGGAGCAGCAGGCCGTCCTCAACGGCGGGCACATGTACCCCGAGTACATCAAGACGCTGTTCGAGGAGGCACACGAGCGCGGCCTGAAGCGGATGGCCGTCAGCCACCCGGACTTCGTCATCGGCGCCGACCCGGCCCTGTGCCGCGAGCTGATCGAGCTCGGCGCGTTCGTCGAGCACGAGGTCGGCATGTACGACCCCGAAGGCACCCAGAAGTGGGACCCGAAGAACCTGCTGACCTGGATCGAGACGCTCGGCCCGGAGCACACCGTGCTGGCCTCGGACTTCGGCCAGAAGGCGAACCCGAAACCGGTGGACGCCTGGCTGCGGGTGGGCGAAGCGCTGCTCGACCTCGGGCTGCCGGAGAAGGACCTGCGGCGGATGGTCCGGGACAACCCGGCGTACCTGCTGAACCTCGACGCCTGAAAGGACCCGCTCGTGTACGAAAAGGACGATCCCCGCTCGGGTCTGGCCACCGCGGCCCGGCCCGAGAGCGGTGCCGCGATCGCGGCCGCGCAGTACCTCGACCTGGGGGAAACCCCGGTCGTGCGGGCGCAGAACGTCATCCTGATCCACACCGACGCCCGCGACGGCGACGACCTCGACAACGGCACCCTCGAGGGCGAGCTGGCGATCGTCGTCACCGGCGCCTCCCCCGCGTTCACCGTGCTCACCGCCGATGGCGAGACCAAAGTGGACTCCCCCGGGCTCGTCGTGGTCCCGCCCGGCGCGTCGCGGATCAGCGTGCACGGCGACGGGCCGCTGGTCCGGCTGGTCGAGGCGACCGAACCCGCGTGGCGGGAGCGCGTCGCCAACGCGGCGGCCTACGCCGAGGACCACCCACGTGTCGCCTTGCTGGAGCGCTGGCCGGCGCCCGCCGAAGAGCGCGTCCGCTTCTACCCGCTGTCGGAGGTGCCGGACGACCCGAAGCGGTTCGGCCGGATCTTCCGCACCCGGTCGTTCATGGTGAACTTCCTGCCGCTGCAGGACGGCCCGCGCGACCCGCGCAAGCTCTCGCCGCACCACCACGACGACTTCGAGCAGCTTTCCCTGGCGGTGCAAGGGGAATACGTGCACCACATCCGCACGCCGTGGCTGCCCGACAGCACCACCTGGCGCGAGGACGAGCACGTCCGGATCGGCAGCCCGTCGGTCACGATCATCCCGCCGCCGACCGTGCACACCTCCGCGGCGAGCGACCCGGGCGTGAACCAGCTGATCGACATCTTCAGCCCGCCGCGGGTGGACTTCTCGGAGAAACCCGGCTGGGTCCTCAACGCCGACGACTACCCGATGCCGTGAGCGCGCGCACCGGAGGCGGGCTGTTCACCCGCTCGCACACCCCCGTGGGCACCTGGCTGAAGATCGCCTCGACCGAGCCGGCCGAGATCATGGCGTTCGCCGGGTTCGACTTCGTCGTCATCGACCTGGAACACGCGCCGCTGGACCTGGTGACGGCGTACCGGCTGATCAACACCGCGGCGGCGCTCGGCATGACGCCGCTGGTGCGGGTGCCGGACAAGACGCCGTCGACGATCCAGAAGATCCTCGACGCGGGCGCGCGGGGCATCCTCGTGCCCCATGTGGACACCGTCGAAGAGGCCGCGGCCGTCGGGCGGGCGTGCCGGTTCCCGCCCCACGGCGTCCGCGGCGCCGGCGGCACCAGCCGGGCGGGATCGTGGGGCTTGCGCCCGAACGCGGAGTACCTCGCGGAAGGCAACGACGACGTCCTGTGCATCCCGCAGCTGGAAAGCGTCGAGGCCATCAAGGCCGCGCCGGAGATGCTCGCGCTGGACACGGTGGACGCGGTGTTCGTCGGGGCGGCGGACCTGTCGATGTCGATGGGTTCGACGCCCGCGTCGCCGGACGTGCTCGACCTGATCGCCTCGGCGATCGCGGCCGCGCACGACGCCGGCAAGAAGTGCGGGCTCGCGTTCGGCGGCGTGCCGGAGAAGGCCGCGCGGGCGGTGCGCGACGGCTGCGACTTCGTCCTGCTCGGCAACGACACGACGATGCTGGCCGAGGCCGCTCGCAGCCTGGTCACGGCCTTCCGGGAAGCGACTTCATGACGCTTTCGCTGCCGCGCACGGCGTTGTCGATCGCCGAGCTCGACGACCTCGATCACGACGGGGTCGTGCGGTTCGTGCGGGCGCTCGAGGAGTGCGGCCACCGGATGGTCTGGATTCCCGAGGTGAACGGCCGCGAAGCGTTCACGACGGCGGCGCTGGTCCTTTCGGCCACCGAGCGGCTGGTCGTCGGCAACGGCGTCGCGCGGGCGCTGGAGCGCGTACCGAAATCGGCGGGCTCGGCCGCGCGGGACCTCGCCGCCGGCCACCCCGGGCGGTACGTGCTGGGTCTCGGAGTGAGCGGAGCGGTCCGCGAACGCGGGGTCGGACCGCTGCCGTTCCTGCGGGAGTACCTCGACGGCGTCGACCAGGTGGCCGCCGGGGTGCCGAAGGTGCTCGGCGCGTACTCGGAAGGGATCACGCGGCTCGCGGCCGAGCGGACCGACGGGCTGATCACCTTCCTCGTCACGCCGGAGCACACCCGCTGGGCGCGCGAGACGGTCGGCGACCTCTTCCTGTCGGTCGTCCAGTGGGCGGTGGTCGGCCGGTCGCGCGCCGCCGCCCGCGAGGTAGCCCGGGGCCGGCTCGCCTACTACCTGACGCTTCCCCACCAGCTCGCGAAGCTGCAGCGGCTCGGCTTCACCGATGCCGACCTCGCGCCACCGGGGTCCGACCGGCTGGTCGACGCGCTCGTCGCCTGCGGCACGCCTTCGCAAGTCCGGGAAGCGGCGCGAGCGCAGTACGACGCGGGCGCCACCCAGGTCGCGCTGACGCTGGTCGGCCCGCTCGACGACGCGAAACTCGACGCCTACCGCGCCCTCGCCGAACAGGAGAACTGATGCGCCCGGCCGAAAAGGTCATCATCACCACCGCGATCACGGGATCGGTGAACATCCCGTCGCAGAGCCCGCACCTGCCCCTGTCCGCCGACGAGGTCGCCGACGCCGCGCTGGAGGCCATCGACGCGGGCTCGGCGATCGTCCACCTGCACGCCCGCGAACCGGACGGCCGGCCGACGCCCGATCCCGGCGTGTTCGAAAAGATCGTCGGGCGGATCACCGCGGAATCCGATGCCGTCATCAACATCACCACCGGCGGCGCGTCCTCGATGACGATGGACGAACGGCTCGCGGCCGCCTACCGGCTGCGGCCCGAGCTGGCGTCGATGAACATGGGGTCGATGAACTTCGTCTACTCCGGGATCGCCGGCAAGGTGACCGAGTGGAAGCACGAGTGGGAAAGGCCGTACGTGCTCGACACGTACTTGAAGCCGTTCGTGAACACCTTCGACAAGATCGAGCACACGCTGCGGACGCTCGGCGAGTCCGGGACCCGGTTCGAGTACGAGTGCTACGACATCGGGCACCTGTACTCGCTGGCGTACTTCGCCGAACTCGGCCTGGCGAAACCGCCGTTGCTGATCCAGGGCGTGTTCGGGGTCCTCGGCGGGATCGGCGCCGACCACGCGAACCTCGAGCACATGGTGCGGATCGCGGACAAGCTCTTCGGCGACGACTACGCGTTTTCGGCGTTCGCCGCCGGCCGCGACCAGATGAGCTTCAGCACGCACAGCGCGTGGCTCGGCGGGCACGTGCGAGTCGGGCTGGAGGACAGCCTGTGGATCGGCAAGGGACAGCTCGCGGAAAGCAACGCCCAGCAGGTCCGCAAGATCCGGGCGGTGGTGGAGGACCTCGGCAAAACCGTCGCCACACCCGCCGACGCCCGCGCGCTGCTGGCACTCCGTGGAGGGAACGCATGAGCCTGCTGACGGACAAGGTGATCCTGGTCGTCGGGGCCAGTTCGGGCATCGGGGCGGACGCGGCGCGCGTGTTCGCCGCGGACGGTGCTTCGGTGATGCTGGTGGCCCGGCACGAAGAGCCGCTGGCGAAACTGGCCGCCGAACTCGACGGCCACGACGTCGCCTACACGACGGGCGATGTTTCTTCGGCCGCCGACGTGGCCGCGTTCGTGTCGGCGACGGTCGCGCGCTTCGGCCGGCTCGACGGCGCGTTCAACAACGCGGCCATGGGCGGCGGCGGGCGGCTCGACCGGGTGTCCGAAGCGGACTTCGACCGGATCATGGCGGTGAACGTGAAGGGCACGTGGCTGTGCCTGCGTGCGGAGGTCGCGGCGATGGAAGGCCGGGGCTCGGGCTCGATCGTGAACGTGAGCAGCATCGGCGGCCTGCGGGGAAGTCCCGGCATGGGCGCCTACCAGGCGACGAAGCACGCGGTGATCGGCCTGACCCGCACGGCCGCCCACGACTTCGGGCCACTGGGCATCCGGGTCAACGCGCTCGCCCCGGGCCCGACGGAGACCCCGATGCTGGACGAGCTGCGCCGCACGATCCCGGGCGGTGTGGAAGCCCGCATCGCGGCGACGCCGTTGCGCAAAGCCGGCACGGGCGCGGAAGTGGGCTCGGCGGCCGCGTTCCTGCTGAGCGACCGGGCCGGCCACCTGAGCGGAGTGGTCCTCCCGGTGGACGGCGGCTTCACGGCCTGACCGGTCCGCCGCACACCGGTGCGCGGCCACCGAGAGCTCGCTCGGGGCGCAGTCCCACGCCGACGAGGTACACCGCCAGCGTCCGCAGGCCCGGAACCCACTGCGCCGCGGCCATGAGCCGGCCCGCCGGCCCCGCCTGCCTCCCGGACCGGAGGGGGCCGGCGAGGTCGGCGTGCATGATCCGCTGCAAGGCCTGCACCAGCAGCAGCGACGGCAACCGGCGCCGCCGGACCCGGGCGAGGTCGGCCCCGCGCACCCCACCCCGCCGGAGCCGCCCGGCCAGCAGGGTCGCCGTCGCGACGGCGTCCTGGACCGCGAGGTTGATGCCCACGCCCCCGACCGGCGACATGGCGTGCGCGGCGTCCCCGATGCACAGCAAGCCCTCGACGTGCCACCGGCGCAGCCGGGTGAGCCGGACATCCAGCAGCTTGACGTCGTCCATCGAGACCAGCTCGCCGACCCGGTCGGCGTACTCCGGGAGGAGTTCGGCGACGTCCCGCCGGAACGCGTCGATGCCACGGGCCCGCAACCGGCCGTCGGTGCCCTTGCGGGCGACGTACCCGATCTGGAAGTAGCCCTCCCGCGGGATGACGATCGCGAACCGTCCCCGCCCCGGCCGCCGGGTCAGCTCGCCGACCTGTTCGCCGTCACGCCGCGAGAGCCGGAACCACCAGGTGTCGAACGGGACGGCGAACTCGGTCACGCCCAGCCCGGCCGCCGCCGGCAGGGCCGAATTCCGGCCGTTGCAGGCCACCGTGAGGTCCGCCCGGAGCTCGCCGTCGACCGCCTCGCTGGTGCGGTAACGGACCCCGGCGACCCGGCCGTCCTCGTGGATCAGCGACGTCACCGCGGTCCCCATGACGAGCCGGAACCCCGGTTCCTCCCGTGCGGCATCGGCCAGCAGGTTCAGCAGGTCCCATTGGGGAACGATGGCGACGTACGGGTGCCGCACGCCCCACCGGCGCAACGCCCCGAAATCCCCGATCCGCCGGACGCCGCCGGCGCCGTCGGGCAGGACCACGTCGGTGATCCGCGTCTGGGGCAACCGCGCGAACCGCTCCCCCAGCCCCAGGTCGTCCAGCAGCTGGAGGGTCGCCGGGTGCACGGTGTCGCCGCGGAAGTCGTGCAGGAAGTCCTCGTGCTTCTCCAGTACCGTGACCTCGACCCCGGCCCTGGCCAGCAGCAGCCCGAGCACCATGCCCGCCGGGCCACCCCCCACGACGCAACACGTCGTCCGTTCCACAGTGCACTCCCCCGTTCCCGCCCCCCACCACCTCTACACCTGGTGGGGCCGGCGGTGGCGCGGACGAGAGTCTTCGGGGCAGCTTTGCCGCACGAACGTTCCGAGCGGGGACTGTTGCGGTGACCGACGATGAGTTCGAAGCCTTCCACGGCCACTGGGCCGAGCCGATGACCGGCCGGTGCCGGTTATCTTCATCGGCAACACCAGCCGCACCGAGCAGGCGGTGCTCGCCTACGCCGAGCCCTCCGCCCGGGCAGACCGCTTCGCCCCGTTCACCTCGCCGGGTACGCCCGATTGAACCGCGGCGGTGCGTACGGCAGGTACCGGCCCGGCACGCCGTCCGCGGCCGCCGCCGCGCGGTTCATCGCCGCCGGTGCGGTGTCGGGCCAGTGGCCCGTTCGCAGGCGGGTCAGCATGCGGTCGATGGCCGCCTGCTGTTCGCCGGTCGTGTACGTGCAGTGCCCCGCCGTCTGCACGGAGGTCTGGCGGAGCAGGGCCGCCTTGCCCGCGCGGGCGGCCAAGGCGCCGTAGGACTGCTGCTGGGCGACCGTCGAGATCTGGTCGCCCGTGCCGTTGACCGTGAGCACCGGGATCCGGAGGTCGCCGGTGAACACGATGCCCCGCTCCAGGTAGCGGACGGCGGTCGGGTCGGCGGACACGCGGGGTGCGGCGGCGAGCCGGCCGAGGTCGGCGCGCAGGTCGAGGCCCGCGCGCTGGTACAGGCGCCGCACGGCGTTCCGCTGGCTCGGTTCGGCCATCGTGAGCTGGTGCGCGTAGTCGACACCGGTGTTCCACGACGGGTTCCCGCCCGCCAGCTGCTCGATCGCCCGCCTGCTGCTGACCGCCTGCCCGACGTACGGCAGCGGACCGCCGGCGAGGGCGAGGAACATCCCCTGCTCGACACCGTCGACGTCGTGGCCGGCCGGGACCGGCGTCGGCGAGCCGTCGGCGGCCAGGCCCCAGCCCGGCAGCTGGCCGATCGCCGCCGCGAGCGCGATCCGGGCCTGGCCCGCCGGGGTCGCCTGCGCCGACGTCACCGCCGAAATCCACCGCTGCTGCGTGCCCGGGACGTCGGCGGGGATGCCGGTCACCGGGAGTTCGGGGAACAGCAGCGTCTTGAGCGTGAAGAGGGTGTCCAGCTTCTGGTTCCACTGCCCCACCGCACCGCCGAGACCGCCGCACATCGGGATCGCCGCGTCGAACCGGCCGGGGTGCACCTGCGCGACGCCGGCGGCGACCATCCCGCCCATCGAGCGGCCTTCGGCGATCGCGTACCGCGGGTGCCCGAACGCCTTTTCGAAGCGTCCCAGGGCTTCCGCCTGGTTGTCGATGGCCTGCGCGATGTTCCAGCCGGTCACCGTGCGGGTGGTGCCGCCCACCGCGTAGCCGCGCTCGACGAGGCTCGCGGTGAGCGCGCTCGTCAGCCCGCCCGCGGCGAAGTCCATGTCCACCAGCACGGTCCCGTTCCACCGGGCGGGCTTCGCGAAGCTGTACGGCGTCCCGTCGGCCAGCTGCCCGCCGACGCAGGTCGCCGTGCCGACGCAGGGTTCCGCCGCGTGTGCGGTGGCCGGCAGTCCGGCGGCGACCACCGTCACCGCGGCCAGGAAAGTGAGTCTGGGCCTCATGATGAGCGCTCCTGTCAGAAGTTCTTGGCGGTGACGGTCCAGCCGGGGGTGGCGCACAGACCACAGCCGGCACCGAGGAAGTAGCCGCGTGCGTCGCGGTTGCCGCCGAGGGTGAAGTCGAACCAGTTGACGAACACGCGAACGGCCTCTTCGCGGACGCTCGGGTCCGGGTTGCCGGTGCGCTGACCGTAGACGAACCCGGTGTGGCCGGCGGCCGGGTTGGTGGCGCGGACGGCGGGCACGGTGACCAGGTCGTAGTTCTCGCCGCTGTTGGCGTAGGCGACGTCGTCCGGGCCGCCGTCGACGAACATCGTGGGCGTGTGCAGGTTCCGGAGGTGCTCGCGGCCGTAGCCGAGCGTGCCGTCGGCGAAGAAGCCGCTGTCCAGCGACAGCACCGACTTCACCCGCGGGTCCGCGCCGGCGACCAGCGCTTCGATGCCGCCGCACGAATGGCCCGTGACGCCGACGCGCCGCGGGTCGAGCCGGTCGCGCAGGGCGCTGCCCCGGCGGCCGTTCTCCCGTTCGGCCCAGGTGATCGCGTCGGTGATCACCTTCGGGTCCGGGCTGCCGTTCTCGGTCAGGGCGGGCTCGTCGAACCCGCCGACGGCCACGACGACGAACCCGTGCGCGGCGAGCAGCGTCTCGAGGGTCAGCAGCTCGTCGTTGCTCGTGTGCCGGCACGCACCGTTGCCGAAGACGACCACCGGCAGGCGGCCGTGCACCCGGTCCAGGTCCGCGGGCCGGTAGACGGTGTACTCGGCGGCGTAGTCCCCGGTCCGGGCCGCGGCTTCGCGGACGACGGGGTGGAACACCGCGGACGCGGGTGGCGCGGGCGGAGCCGCGACCCCGGCCTCGGGGGAACCGGGGACGACGATCGCCGCGGTCACCGCGAGCAGCGCCGTCGCCGCGGCGACGAGGGCCGGTTTGAGCAATGCCATCGGAAGTCCTCTCACCGTGGGGTGGCCGCGTTGAAGACCGGCTTCGGCACCGAGACCTGGTTGAGCCCCCAGCGGGACATGATCCCGACGTACGTGCCGTCCGCGAAGAGCTCTTCGAACACCTTCTGCAGCACCGGGCCGAGTCCGGACGCCTTGGGGGTGTACAACGCCAGGTCGTCCTTGACCGCCCCCTGCGCTTCGGTCTGCGTGACGTACTTGTTCCCGCCCTGCCGCTGCGTGACGTCGATCGCCGCGGCCTCGGTCATCCCCGCGGCGTCCGCGCGGCCCGAACGGGTGGCCAGCAGCGTCGCGTTCGTGTCGTCGAGGCCGACGGTCTGCGTCGGCTTCCGTTTGGTGTCCGTGCAGAACCGGGACAATTTGTTCAGCTGGTCTTCGACGACGCTCGCGGTCACCACCGCGATGCGCTTGCCGCACAGGTCTTCGACCCGCGCGATCCCGGCCGTCGAATCGGTGGGGTACACGTAGGCGGTGCGGGTGGTCATCCAGGTGATCGTGTCGAACTGCTTCTCGCGCTCGGCGGTCGCCTTGACCGGGCCGTTGAACGCGTCGTACCGGCCGGCCTGCATGCCCTGGAGCGCGGCCGGGAGCCCGGCGACGACGACGGTCCGGGTGCGGACGCCGAGGACCTGGCCGATCGCGGCCTGGAAGTCGGCGTCGATCCCGGTGACCGTGCCGTCCGGCGCGACCGTGCGGTAGGGCGGGTGGGAGTCGCCGGCGAACCGGAGCTCGCCGGCGTCCTTGATCGCCTGCGGCAGCGCGTCGTGCAGGGACTGCACCACCGGGAGGTTCGTTCCGGTGGCCAGGCCCGGGGAATCGGTGCCGACCGTGCACCCGGCGACGGCCAGCCCGAGGGCAGCGGTCACGAGGATCGCACTTCGGCTTCGTCGGCGAAGTGGAGATCGCACATTTCTCCTTCCGGACGGTCAGGTCAGGTCGTCGAGCCACGCGGTCATCCGCGCGGTCAGGTCGTCCCCGGTACGGGCGTCGACGTTGTCCGCGGGCAGTTCCAGCACGGGGATGCCCGCCGCGCGCAGGGCGCGGGTGGTGAAGTAGCTGCCGCGCGCGTCGTCGGAGACGAGGTGCACCACGCCGTCGACGCCGTGGTGGCGCGCTTCCTTGACGTACCACTCCGCCGACCACGGCGGGGTGTAGAGCTGATCGCTGAACGCGGCGAAGCGGGCGGCCAGCGCCCGCAGCGGGTCGTCGCCGTAGCGCAGGTAGCCGTCGGCGGCGATGGCCAGGTACATCGACCACACGAAGACCGCGCCGTGCGACTCCTGGAACCGGCGGTAGAAGTCGAGGTCGAACCACAGCCCGCGGCCGATCCACATCAGCCGCAACCGCTCGTCCGGGCACACCGCGACACCGGCGTCGATCCGGTCGCGGACCTCGTCGTGGAACGCCCGCGCCGCATCGCGCGCCCACTCGGTGCCGCGGTGCCACTGGGGCACCATGACGCTGGGGATGCCGTCGGTGACGGCGATCGGGCACGGCCGGGCGGCGGCGATCAGGTCGCGGGTGCGGCGGTTCCACTCCTGCTGCTCGTTGACCAGGTCCAGGACCTCGCGGAACCGGGTCTCGGAGAACACCCGGCCGGTGGTCTGCTCGAGGAACCGGATGAGCCCGGTCAGCTCGCCGGTCAGCAGGTCGAGGCGGTCACTACCGATCGCCTCTTCCCAGCGGTGCGGCATCAGCTCCCACCACCGCTCCGGGACCGCGTTCTCCGCCGCGCTTTCCAGCGGGTAGTACGTGACGCCGGGACGGGAGTCCCAGACGTCGAAGATCTTGCGGGACGCGTCGCCGGTGGTCTCGCCGAGCACGATCGACGGCGTCGGCAGGCCACCCCAGGGCGCCTGACCGGGGTCGTCTTCGAACGCCGACGCCAGCGAGGTGGCGCTGTACTGCTCGATGTAGTCGGGGTAGCCGCGCTCGCGCAGCAGGCCGAGGTAGCGCTGCGTCTGCCGTTTCGCGGCGACGATCGAAGCCCACCACTGGTTGACGACGTACGGGATGTCCATCGCCCGGAAGATCTCCTGGGGTGCGTCCGCGTTGACCAGCGCCAGCGGGCCGCCCTCTGCACGCACCCGGGCGAACCACTCGCGCTGGTAGGCGGTCGCCGTGGTCGCCGACGCCAGCCGTGCGGTCATGCCGCCGCTCCCGCCGGCGCCAGGGCGGCCAGCGCTTCCGCGGTCAGCTCGCCGTACGGCTGACGCTCGGCCAGGATCGCCGGCAGTCCGGTCGCGGCCCGCTGCTCCGGGAAGTCCCACGGCGGCGCGTCGTCGTGCACCCGCACGTAGGAGAACAGGACCTCGGCACCGCAGGCGCGGGCAGCCGCGGCCGTGTGCGCCGCACGCTGCCGGATCGAGGCGCGGGGTGCCGACGGGCCGTTGTACTGGTAACGCTCGGCCAGCGCGAGTTCCGTCGGCGCCGCGCAGGTGCGCGCGAAGAGCAGCTCGCCCCAGTCGTGGTCCTCCCCGGCGACGAGGAAGCCGTTGCGCTCCAACGTTTCGTACACCTCCGTGCCGTCGTGGGAACTCCCGGTGAGGAACAGCCGCACCCCGTCGACCTCGCGCGGCTCGGCCAGTACTCGATCGACCAGCGCGATGGCGTCGGTGACCGGCACCGCGGTGGTCGCGGCGACGGTTTCGAGGAACCGCGTGCCGCTGAGCCGGTTCGCCCGGCGCAGGGCGGCGAGCCGGCCCAGCGACCGCCGGAGGCTGTCGTGCGCGGTGATCGCCTCGGCGAGGTCGTCGTCGCCGATCGGCCGCCAGCGGCCGAGCCAGGCCCGCAGCCGGGCGATCTTCGCGTGGACGTACCGGGTGGTCGTGTGGTGCGGCAGGTGCAGCACGTCCACCAGGCGCACCGGCGGCAGCCCCAGCGCCGGCTCGATCCGGTGCAGCTCCCGCAGCGCGTAGAACAGGCGCAGCGACGCTTCGCAGTCGCGGGAGACGACGATGGCTTCGAGCGGGCCGTAGCCGTCGGTGAGGATCCGCGTCAGGACCGACCGGGCGACCGGGTCGACGCCGCGCCCGAGGTAGCGGTCGCCGAGGGTGCTGTCCTGGCCGGGCTTCCCGGTCAGCCGCAGCGGACGCAGGCCCGCCGCGGTGATCA
Organism: Amycolatopsis sp. NPDC003731; assembly: GCF_053586895.1. NCBI lineage: Bacteria > Bacillati > Actinomycetota > Actinomycetes > Pseudonocardiales > Pseudonocardiaceae > Amycolatopsis > Amycolatopsis sp. NPDC003731. Next base: position 14,352 of record NZ_JBSFNC010000019.1, read on the forward strand.
GCTCGACCGGGACGTCGGCACCGACGTACCCCACGGTGCTCAAATGACCGCCTCCGCGACCAGGTCCGCCAGCTGCTCCTCGGTGTAGCCGAGCAGCTCGCGGTAGACGTGCTCGTTGTGCTCCCCCAGGCCGGGCGCCGGCCGGTCCAGGGAGACACGGGCCGCGGAGAACCGGATCGGCACCCCGGTCCCGGCCAGGTCGGCGACGTCCCCGTGACGCGGGTGCCGCAGCGGCACGACCTCTTCGCGCGCCAGGACCAGCGGATCCCGCACGGCTTCGCGTGGTTCGCGGACCTCGGCCGCGGGCACGCCTTCGGCGGTGAAGGCCGAGAGGATCTCGGCGAGGGGCCGGACGCGGCACCATTCGCGGATGAGTTCGTGCAGTTCGTCGGCCGCGCGGACACGCTGGTCCCGGGTGCGGTACCGGTCGTCCTCGGCCAGCTCCGGCCGGCCGATCGCGCGCAGCACGCCGTGGGCGAAGGCGTCGGTCGGGGCGCACAGCGCGAGGTGACCGTCCAGAGCCGGCAGGATCCCGAACGGCGCCAGCCGCGGCACCATCGCGCCCGTGCGCTGCGGCAGGCCGACCGCGTCGAAGGCGTCGAACGGCTCGCAGGCGACCAGCGAGGTCAGCGCGCCGAGCATCGACACGTCGACATGTTGCCCCTCGCCGGTGTGCTCGGCCTGCAGCAGCGCCGACACCGTGCCGACCACGGCGAACAGCGGCGCGAGGAGGTCGCCGATCGGGAGGCCGAACCGCACCGGGCCCTCGTCGGGCTCCCCCGCGGTCAGCATCACCCCGCTGAGCGCCTGGATGATCGAATCCATCGCCTTGCCCGAACCCGGGCCGCCCTGGGCCCCGAACCCGCTGATCGAGGTGTAGACGAGCCGCGGGTTGATCTCCTTGACGTGGTCGTAGGAAATGCCCAGCCGGTCGGTGACCCCCGGGCTGTAGTTCTCGACCAGCACGTCGGCGTCGCGGACGAGGTCGGTGAACACCGCCCGCGACCGGGGGTTCTTCAGGTCCAGGGTGACGCTGAGCTTGTTGCGGCCGCGCAGCAGCATCGACACCGACAGGTCGTCGTCGTGCCGCCGGGCGAGGTTGAGCCCGTCGCGGCCGACGTAGGGCGCGTTGTTGCGGGAAGAGTCCCCGCCGGTGGCGGGGTTTTCGACCTTGATCACGGTCGCGCCGAGCCCGGCGAGCAGCAGGGTCGCGTACGGCCCGGCGAGCGCGGTGGTCAGGTCGATGACGGTGCGGCCGGCCAGTGGCTGGTCGGTCATGAAGGGACCCCCTCGGTGAGATCGACGAGCACTTCGCTGCCGCGCGTGGTGAACCGGGCGCCCAGCCGGGCCCCGCGGGTGATGTCCTCGACGTACTTGGTGACGGCCTCGCCTTGCGGCGTGCCGCCGACCGGCACCGGACGTCCCTGGTCGTCGATCCAGCACGGCACGAACCCGGCTTCGCGCAGCCCGGTCTCGTCGAAGCGGCAGAAGGCGATGGCGGTGTTGCGGCTTTCCGGGTGGAACGGGAAGAACGGCATGTCCGGGTCGGGCGCGAAGCCGTAGAGCTTCGTGCGCCGTTCGGCCCACGCGCGCAGCTCGTCGGCGCCGACCCCGGCTCCCGGTGTCAGGGCGTGGGTGACGGTGGCGAAGTTGCCGAGCCCGTGGAAGATCGGCCGTCCCCGGTGGACTTCGATGCCGCGCATGATGTGCGGGTGGTGGGAGAACACGGCGTCGGCGCCGGCGTCGACCGCCGCGTGGGCGACCGGGCGCTCGTACATCGCGACCTCGACCGGGGTGTGCCCGACGCCCTTGTGCAGCGAGACGAGCACGACGTCGGCCTCGGCCCGCAGGCGGCGGACGTCGCCGGCCATCGCGTCCAGGCTGTCCGGGTCGGCGAAGGTGTAGATCTTCGGCGGCCCGCCCGGGCTGGCGTGGTCCAGCTCGTAGTGGGTGAGCACGTGCACGTACGCGCAGCCGGGCTTGCGGGAGCCGGCCCAGGATTCCCGCGGGCCGACGCAGTTGTACGACAGCACGCCGATCCGCAGGCCGCCGCGTTCGACGATCGCCGGACGCCGAGCCTGGGCGAGGTCCGGACCGGCACCGGCCGTCTCCATCCCCGCCGCACGGGAGTAGGCGATGGTGTCGGCCAGTCCCCCGGCCCCGGCGTCGAGGACGTGGTTGCCCGCCAGCGTGACGACCGCGAACCCGGCCCCGGCCACCGCTTTCAGCGCCGCCGGGTCCGCGGGCGGCGCGGGCACGTCGGTGCTCTGCTGGACCGCGGTGGTGGAGTGCGGGACCTCGACGTGGCCGATGGCCAGGTCCATCCCCTGCAGCACCGGCGCGGCCGGGGCGAGGAAGAACTCCGGATCGGGCTCGTCCAGGATGAGGTCGCCGACGGCGCCGACAGTGATCACGAGACACCTTCCGTTTCGGACAGATGGCGGGACAGGAAGGCACGCAGCCGCTCGGTCCGGGGCCGCGCGAACAGCTCGCCCGGCGGGCCCTCCTCGACGATCCGGCCCGCTTCCATGAAGACGCACCGGTCGGCGACCTCGCGCGCGAAGGTCATCTCGTGGGTGACGACGACCATCGTGGTCCCCGCCGCGGCGAGGCTCCGCAGCACGGCGAGGACTTCGTCGACCAGTTCGGGGTCGAGGGCGCTGGTCGGTTCGTCGAACAGCATGATCCGCGGCCGGACCAGCACCGCGCGGGCGATGGCGACGCGCTGCTGCTGCCCGCCCGAAAGCTGCCGCGGGTAGTGGTCCTCGCGCCCGGCCAGGCCGATGCGCTCCAGCAGCTCCCGGGCCTCCCGCTCCACAGTGGACCGATCGCGGCCGTGGACGCGGATCGCCGCGTCGGTCACGTTGCGCAGCACGGTGAACTGCGGGAAGAGGTTGAACTGCTGGAAGACCATGCTCATCCGGCGGCGCTGGGCGGCGATCCGCCGCTCGGTCAGCGGCCGCAGCCCGGCCGGCGACCGCCGGTGCCCCAGCAGTTCGCCGTCGAGGTACATCGCCCCGCCGTCGATGGGCTCCAGCTGGTGGGCGCAGCGGACGAGCGTCGACTTCCCGGACCCGGACGGCCCGATGACGACGACCACCTCGCCTTCGTGCACGTCGAGGTGGACGCCGTCGAGCGCGTGCACCGGCCCGAACTCCTTGCGGACGTCGCTGATCCGCAGCACCGGCGCGGTCATCGGACGTCCCGGTGGCCGCGGGAGAACCGGCGTTCCAGGCGGCGCTGCCCGGCCGTCAGGAGGGTGACCACGACCAGGTACCAGAAGCAGGCCACCAGCAGCATCGGCACGATCTCGTAGGTGCGGTTGTAGATGACCTGGACCGAGTGCAGCAGATCCGACATCGCGATGACCGACACGAGCGCGGTGCCCTTGAGCACGTTGATGAACTGGCTGCCCGCGGGCGGGATGATCACGCGCATCGCCTGCGGGAGCACGATCCGCAGCAGCGTCTGGGCCGGCGGGTACCCCATCGCGCGGGCCGCGTCGCGCTGGCCGGGGTCCACCGAGGACACCCCGGCGCGGAAGATCTCCGCCAGGTACGCGGATTCGACCAGCGACAGGCCGATCACCGCGGCCGTCAGCGGCGTGATCACGCTGTTGGCGTCCCACGTCCCGAACACCGGGCCGAACGGGATGCCGATCGAGAGCTTCGGCAGCAGGTAGGCGAGGTTGAACCAGAAGATCAGCTGCACCAGGGGCGGGATGCCGCGGAAGAGGCCCACCCACAGCGTCGCCACCCACCGGGCGGGCCCGAACCCGCTCAGCTGCATCGCCGCGACCACCCCGCCGACCAGCGACCCCAGCACCATCGCCGCGACCGCGAGCAGCACCGTGGTGCCCAGGCCCGCCAGCACGCTCTTCTCGAAGAGGTACTTCGCGACGACGTCCCACTGGAACCGGGAGTTGCCGACCAGGAAGACGGCCAGCTGGGCGAGCACCACGACCAGCACGAGCACGAACAGCCAGCGCAGCGGGCGGAACCGGCCGCGGGCCTCGGCGACGTCGTCGGGCGCGGTCGCCGTCTCCTCCACCGTGGACATGGTGGTCATTTCGCCGACGCCGCGTCGAAGATCGGCTGCGGGACCGTGACGTCGTCGAGGCCCCACTGGTGCATGATCCGCGTGTAGGTGCCGTTGCGGAACAGCTCCTCGAAGGCCTTCTGCAGCACCGGCCCGAGCTTGCCGGCCTTCGGGGTGTACAGCGCGAGGTTGTCCTTCGTGGCGCCCTGCTCCTCGGTCTGCGTCACGTACTCGTACTGGCCCTTCTGCTGGGTGGTCACGTCGATCGCGGCCGCCTGGGTCATCCCGGCCGCGTCGGCCCGGCCGGACTTCGCGGCCAGCAGGGTCGCGTTGGTGTCGTCCAGCCCGACCACCTGCACGGCCGGCTTCTTCGCGCCTTCGCAGAACTTGGACAGCTTGGCGAGCTGGTCCTCCACGACGCTCGCGGTGACGACCGCGACGCGCTTCCCGCACAGGTCGGCGGTCTGCTTGACACCGGCGGCGGAGCCCTGCGGGATCACGTAGGAGGTCCGGGTGGTCATCCACGTGACGGTGTCGAACTGCTTCTCGCGTTCGGCGGTGGCCTTGACCGGCCCGTTGAAGGCTTCGTAGCGGCCGCTGAGCATGCCCTGCAGCGCGGCCGGGAGCCCGCTGACGATGGTGGTTTCCGTGCGCACGCCCAGGAGCTGGCCGAGCGCCTGCTGGAAGTCGTGGTCGATGCCGGTGACGGTCTTCCCGTCCGGGCCGACGGTCCGGTACGGCGGGTGGGAGTCGCCGGCGAACCGGAGCACCCCCGAGTCCTTGACCGCCTGCGGCAGCTGGTCGTGCAGCGCCTGGTCCGTGGTCAGGGCGGCGGCCGTGGGCGCCGTGGCCGCGCCGTCGTCGACCGTGCACCCGGCCAGGACGAGCCCGGCGGCGGCCACGGCGAGCGAGCTTCGACGCCATTGACGAAGAGAGGAACCCATGTCGTTTTCTTCCTGAGGAAGGCCGTCCGAGCGGGCGGCGCGGGAACCCGGAGGATCAATTGGTTGCTATCTGGGCGCCGATCGTCGCATGATGTGTCGCGTGATTCAACCCCTCGGTTCCGCCGCCCGCGCCGCACTGCCACCATGGACACCCGCGGCGGACCGGCCGCCGGGACCGACCGTGGAAGAGGCAGGCGCGCGATGACAGCGACGCCCTCGGGGCCGCTGCCCCGCTCCCAGCAGGGAGCCGAGCCCCAGCTGCTCCTGACGTCCCTGCTCGGCGACTTCTGGTACTGGCGCGACGAGCACATCCCGTCGGCCGCCCTGGTGCAGCTGCTCGGCGAGTTCGACATCAGCCCGGCGAGCGCGCGGGCCGCGATCCGCCGGCTGGCCGCCCGCGGCCTGCTCACGGTGTCGCGCAGCGGCCGGACGACGGCCTACGGCATCCCCGCACGGACGTCCGAGGTCATCATCGAGCGCACCCAGCGGATGCTGACCTTCGGCACGACCGCCCCCGAATGGGACGGCCGGTGGACGGTGGTCACCTTCTCCGTGCCGGAACAGGATCGCGGGCTGCGCACGGCGTTGCGGTCGCGCTTGCGGGTCCTGCGGTTCGCGGCGCTGTACGACGGCGTCTGGATCAGCCCGCACGACCTGGCCGATCCCGCGCTCACCGCGCTCCGCGAACTGGACCTCCGCACCGCGACGGTCTTCCGCGCCACCGAGGTCCCCGGCCCGGCCGCGGCGGTCACCGCGTTCGACCTCGAGCCGCTGGCCCGGGAGTACGAGCAGTTCGTCGAACGCTACGAAGAGGTGCTGACGGGTCTGGACGCGGGCCTGATCAGCCCCGCGCAGGCGTTGCGCACCCGCACCGAGCTGCGCGTGGACTGGCGCCGGTTCCCGGAGACCGACCCGGACCTCCCGGCCGAGCTGCTCCCCGCCGACTGGGCGCGCGACCGGGCCCAGAAGGTGTTCCTGCAGATCTACGACCGCCTCGGCCCCCTGGCCGAGCTGCGCTTCCGGCAGGTGCTGGCCGCCACCGACCCCGAACTGGCCGAGCTGGCCACCCACCACGACTCGGTGAAGGTGGCGGCGCTGTTCGCCGACCTGGGCGACCGCCACCCGGCGGGCGACACCCCGTTCGAGCAGGCCGCCGAAGCCCGCCGCCTGGACGACGCGCGCCACCGGTAAGGCGGCGGTTCTCAGGCCGGGCGTCCCGGCCAGGACGTCGATACCCGGCCAGGTCACCGTGCGACGGCCGTGCAGTCCAAGCCCACGGCCGACATCCGGAATTCCAGCACCCGCGACGAGGTGCGGACCAGGCCTCCCTCTGGCCGGCCGAGCACGTGGGTGTCGTACGCCGGCACGTCCGGAAGACCACGTTCCGTGAGACTGCAGCGTGACTGCAGTGAACACTGCCACGCTCTGGATCACCGCGAACCGGATCAACGACAGGGGGAGTTCACGATGACCAGAACCACAGTCGGGCGTCAGGGTCAAGCTACTGCCAGAAGTTCACTCGGTCGACTGACGGTGGCCGCGGTCGTGGCCGGGCTCGCCCTGGTCGGAGCGCCGGTCGCCACCGCCGCACCCGCCACGGCCACTGCCGACCCGTCCAGCCCGATCGACCCGATCCTCCGCTACGGCGCGACCTACGCGCTCGGCACGCTGCGCTGGCACCAGCGATCCGTCGACGTCGACTACTCGTTCAAGGCCAGCTACTGCCGCCGTCTCTACGCCTACGCCTACGACGCCAACTGGAAGCGATGGCCGGCGCGGAGCACTAGCTTGCACTGCAACGACGTGTCCACCGACACCATCAACGTGCCCGTCGACATCCCCGGCGGCCCCATCTACGTCGACCTCTGCTTCAAGGACGAAACCGACACGGCCCACCTGGCCTGTGAAGGGTACGTCCACCCCTGACCGCGGTACCGCGGGCACCGACGACAGCCGAACACCGAGCACGCGAACACGAGGGGAACCCCATGCGCAGTGTGAAAGCCGCGGTCCTGGCCGCGACGATGATCGGAACGTTCTCGATCGCCCAGGTGCCCGCGAGCGCGGCACCGGTGGGGATCCAGGCCTCCTACGGTGGCACGACCATCGACCTCGGCAAAGGCTGGAAGGACGCCCAGGTCTGTGCCGAGTTCGCGGTGGGCGACGTCCGCTGCTTCCGGACCCCGCAGGACTTCGCGGCCACCTCGGGCGAGTTCGGCATCGCCGCAGCCGAGGACTGCAAGTACACCTGGGTGTGCCTCTGGGAGAACATCGACCACACCGGCCGCCGCCTGCAGTGGAACGCGTCGGGGACGAAGAAGCTGGCGGACTGGGGCTTCCGCGACCAGGCCAGCAGCGCCGCGCTGCACCGGCCGCAGAGCGGCGCCACCCTGGTCAACTACGTCACCGCGCTGCCGGACCAGCACGCGTACCTGGCCGCGAACGGCATCTACTCCGACTTCCGCAGCTTCGGCTGGAACGACAAGGCCGACGAAATCCAGGTCGGGTGACGATGGCCGACGAGATGGTCAGACGGGCGCAGCGGTTCGTCAACGACGTCTACAGCAGCCGCATCGGGATGACGGTCGAGGAGGACGGCCTCACCAAGTGGGAGGTCATGTACGCCCTCACCCGCGCCCTGCAGTGGCACCTGGGGATCTCACCCGTGTCGAACAGCTTCGGGCCGACGACGCTGGCTACGCTGACGTCGAAGTACCCGAAGCTGAACTTCGGCACCATGCCTTCGGCGGACTTCTGCCGGATCATCCAGTCGGCGCTGTACTGCAAGGGCTACGACGGCGACGGGATCAACGGCGCGTACGGTCCACGCGTCCAGGCCGCGGTGACGAAGCTCAAGGAGGACATGGGCGTCGGGACGGTGTTCCCCGGCAGCGACCTGACACCGAAGGCGTTCAAGGGACTGCTGACCATGGACGCCTACGTCGACGTCGGCTCCGGTTCGCCGACGGTCCGCGAGATCCAACAGTGGCTGAACGGACGGTACATCGGCCGCCGCGACTTCTTCGTCATCCCCTGCGACGGCCACCATTCGCGCGACGTCGCCAAGTCCGTCCTGTTCGCGATCCAGTACGAGCTGGGTATGGCCGACGGGACCGCCAACGGGGTGTTCGGCCCCGGGACGCAGGCGGGTCTGAAGCAGCACCCGGTCTCGCTCGGCGACACGGGAATCTGGGTGTGGCTGTTCTCGGCGGTGATGGCGCTGAACAAGCGGCCGGTCGACTTCACCGGCACGTTCGATTCCTCGGTGGGCGCCGCCGTCCGGGAGTTCCAGTCGTTCGCGAAGCTGACGGTGTCCGGCACCGGTGACTTCCCCACCTGGGCATCGCTGCTGGTCTCCTACGGCGACCAGACCCGCACCGGCGAGGCGTGCGACGGCGTCACCCGGATCACCGCTTCCCGCGCGGCGACCCTGAAGGAACAAGGGATCAAATACGTCGGCCGCTACCTCACCGCGTTGAGCACGACCTCGTTGCCGGAAAAGCCGATCCAGGAGGGAGAGCTGGAGACCATCGCGGCCGGCGGCCTGCGGTGCTTCCCGATCTACCAGACGTTCGGGCGGGACGCGGCGAGCTTCACCTACGCGGCCGGCCGGGCCGCGGGCTACGCCGCGATGAACGCCGCGCGGGACCACGGGTTCAAGAACGGCACACGGATCTTCTTCGCGGTCGACTTCGACGCGCTCGACGGAGAGGTGACTTCGCACGTCCTGCCGCACTTCAAGGGCATCGTGGATTCCGTGGCGGACGCCGGCAACCCGTACCTGGTGGGGATCTACGGGCCGCGCAACGTGTGCTCGCGGGTCGCGGCCGCCGGGCACTCGACAGCGAGTTTCGTGTCGGACATGTCCTCGGGGTTCTCCGGCAACCTGGGCTACCCGCTGCCCGAAGACTGGGCGTACGACCAGATCGCGACGCGCACGATCGGGACCGGCGACGGCCGGATCGAGATCGACGTCGACATCGCTTCGGGCCGTGACTCCGGACAGGGCTCGTTCGACCCGCCACGCAAGGTGGTGCCGGACACCCGCCTGGCGGCGGAGGTGTATCCGGCGCTGGAACTCGACGTCGGCAAGTACATGGAGTCCATCGGGTTCCCGAACAACGGCGGCACGCGGAAGTTCGCACACTGGAAATGCCTGCAGACCACCGTGCTTGACCACGACGACGTCATCACCGAGCTGTCGAACCGGTACACCATGCGCAAGGCGCTGATCCAGGCGTCGGCGTACTGGGAGATGCGGCACTGGGACGCGATCGACGACGGCGTCGACGCGTTGGTCGAGGGGTACCACAACCGTCCGCCGGGTGTCCCCCCGCCGCCGGACGCGCCCAGGGACTCGTCGACGGGCATCGCCCAGATCTTCGGGGCCACCGCGATCCTGGCGTGGAACCACTGCATCACCAAGGGGGTGGCGTCCGGCACGATCCGGGACACGGCCGACGACGACGACATCTACGCGGCTTGGAAACAGGTCAAGAACGACGAGGAATACGCACTCCGGACCGTGGCGATGATCCACATCTGGGACGCGGACGGCAAGCCGGGCGGCCAGAACCCGCCGGAAGGCGAAACGGTGCTGCGGCCCGTCGCGTTGAACTACACCGAGCGGGAGATCTTCGAGGTGCTGCGCCGCTACCAGGGCTGGGGCGCGGAGGCGGAGGAGCACGCGGGGCAACGCATGGCGCTGTACCACATCCTCGAGAAGTACAACGGCATCTCGCGGCACCTATGAGCAGGGAGGAGCACAGGTGACAACCTTGCGACGCCGGACGTTCCTCATCGCCGCGGCGGTGACCGGAGCAACGGTGGTACTGCCGCCCACATCAGCGGGCGCCGGAACGGACGAGGCGATCGGGCGCCGGGAAGCGAACCCGGACGGCGTGCTGACCGGAGCTCGATCGCACAACGGCTGGGAGATGGAGGAACTCGCCGACGGCCGCGGAAACATCCACACGCGCCCGGTACCGGGCACGCCGTTGTCCGGAGTGCCCCTGCGCATCGGCTTCGTGGCTGCGGTGCTGGCGCACGTCGTCCACCGGTTTCACTGCGACGTGGACGAATTGCGCGATGGTGACGTAGCGGGTTGGCGTCCTCCGGCCACGGTCAAGCCGGCGCTGCCCGAGTCGAACCTGGCTTCGGGCACCGCGGTCAAGATCCGTCCGGGGCACTACCCCGCGGGGTCCCGCGGCGGCTTCTACCCGCCGCAGGTCGTGGCGATTCGCACGATCCTCGCGGACTTGGGAGGCGTCGTACGCTGGGGCGGGGACGACAACCCCGTGGACGAGGCGTTGTTCTACATCGCGGTCAGGCCTGTGGACCGCGAGCTGCCGCGAACCGCGCTCCGAGTCCGTCCGTTGTAACGGTTCCTGGCCGCCGCGGGTCGGTTCCGGGTCCACTGCTGGTTGGCGCCGTGGTTGCAGGTCCACACGATCACCTTGGTGCCGTTGGCCGTTCCGGCGCCGGAAGCGTCCAGGCAGAGTCCGCTTCGGACGTTCGTGATCGTGCCGTCGGCGGCGGCGTTCCACTGCTGGGCCGTCCCGCCGGTGCAATCGCCGATGACCGCCGTCGCCCCCGGCGAGGTGCCGTCGGCGCCGAGGCACTTGCTGCCGTAAACCTGCAGTTGCTTGCCGTCGGTGAGCGTCCACCGCTGGTTGGCCCCGCTGTTGCAGTCCCACAGCGCCACCTGCGTGCCGTTCGCCTGGGACTGGCCGGGTACGTCCAGGCACCGGCCGGCGTTGGCGTTGACCAGCCGGGACGTCTGCGGGGGCGGCGGCGTCCCGCCCGAGGGGCCGAGCGGGCAGCTCGCCTGGTACTCGGAGATCCCCCGCATGTCGGACAGCGACGGGCACAGGAGCGGCGCGTAGCGGGTGTCGGCGTCCATGAACACCTTCAACCACACCATCATCACCCGGGCGAAGGCGCCGGAATTCCCGCCGCCGCCCCCGGCGGGGAAGCCGTGGCCCTCGCCGGCGATCTCGGGGTAGGCGCGCTGGGTGGTGGGCGGGACGGTGGCGTAGGCGCTCGCCAGGTACGACGGGGTCACCGTCGTGTCGGTCTGACCGCCGAACAGCACGGTGGGGATCTTGATGCCGGACAGGTTTCCGCCGGGCACGTAGGGAGCCATTCCGACGGCGGTCAGGAGAGCCGGCCGGCGGGTCCCCGCAACCAGTGCACCGCCGCCGCCCATCGAGTGGCCGCCGACCGCGAGCCGGTTCCGGTCGACCCGGTCCCGCACCGGGCTGCTCGTCACCAGCCAGTCCAGTGCGGCGAGCAGCTGGTCCGCCCGGGCGTCGGCGTAGTCGTCGAGGCTGTTGGTCTCGATGCCGACCACGACGAACCCGAAGGAGGCCAGCCGCGGGCCCAGCCACGCGTACCACCGCCATTCCGTGCCGTAGCCCGGCGCGATCGCGATGGCCCCGAAGGTGCCGGCGGTCGTGTCCGCCGGGTAGTACACGACCCCGCCGCCGAACCCGTTGCCCTTCGGCACGGTCGTCTGCGCCGTGGCGAACGTGCCGTGGTCGGCCGCGACGCCGGCCGGGGTGGGATCCGGTCCTCGCTGGTACGGGTTGTCGGCCGCCGACGCCGGCGCGACGGTCGTCAGCCCGAGCACGATCGCGAGCACGGCCAGGAGCACCGCGCCACGTCGCCGGAGATGGGGCCGCATCGGGGGTCCTCCTCGTCGCGGGCTGCCGTGGTCACTGCGCGGCCGGGACGGTCCACTTCTGGTTCTGGCCGCCGCTGCAGGTGCCCAGCCGCACGGCCGTCCCGTTGGCGGTCGAGCCGGCCGCGGCCTCGAGGCAGAGCCCCGACTGCGTCCCGGTCACCGTGCCGTCGGCGTTGCTCCGCCACTTCTGGTTGGCCCCGCCGTGGCACGCCCAGATGATCACCGCCGTGCCCGGGGTGGTGGCGCCGCCCTCGGCGTCGAGGCAGCGCAGCGTGTCGCCGGAGTAGACCGTCAGCTCGGCGGCGGCGGTGGCGGTCCATGTCTGGTTCGTCCCGCTGTTGCAGTCCCACAGCTGCAACCGGGTGCCCTGCGTCGTCGACCGGGCCGGCACGTCGAGGCACCTCCCCGCGGCGACCGAACGCACCGGGCCGCTGCGGGTTCCGGTGCTGCCGCCGTTGTCGAGGCCGAGGAAGGAAATCGCGTACGCGAGCATCCCGGCCTGCGGCAGAGTGTGACCGGTGCCCGAGACGACGATGCCTTCCACGGGAGCGTGGCTGCCGGTGTCGCCGTAGCGGTTGCGGGTCCAGGACGACTGCGGCCGGTCGGTGGCCGACGGCGTCTGGTTCAGCCCGTGGAGGGCGGTCCACTGCTTGATCTCTTCGCCGTAGTTCGGGTAGGCCAGCGTCGTGTCCTGGTCGCCGTGCCACAGCTGCATCCGGGGGTAGGCGCCGGTGTAACCCGGGTACATGGCGTGCGCCTGATCGGCCCACTGCTGGGCGGACTTGACGACGTTCCCGCCGGCGCATTGGCTGTTCCACAACGAGCCGTCCGCGGTCGCGAAGCACCCCGCCGGCACGCCGGAGAACGCGGCGCCGGCGGAGAACACGTCCGGGTATTCGGCGGCGAGGACGTTCGTCATCATGGCTCCCGAGGAGAAACCGCTGACGACGATGCGGCCCGGGTCCACGTTGTAGTGCTGCCGCGCCCACGCGACCATCGACATGATCCCGGTGGAGTCGCTGCCGCCGTTGCGGGTCAGGCCCGCCTTCGTGGAGACGTCGAAGCAGTGCCCGTCCCGGGTGGCCTCGGGCACGACGACGACATAGCCGTACCGGTCGGCCGCCGTCGCGTAGTCGTGCCCGTTGCCGTTGAAGATCGCGCCCGCCGAACCACCGCAGTAGTGGACGAGCACGAGCAGCGCCGGTTTCGCCGCCAGCGAGTCGGGCGCGTACACGTACATGCCGAGGTTGGTGGGATTGGTGCCGAAGTCGGTGACCCTGGTCAAGGTGGCGGCCGCGGCGGAACCGGCGGTCAGGAATGCGGCCACGACGGTCAGCGGCACCAGCAGGACCACCGCCAGCAAACCGCGGATCACCCGTTTCATCGACATTCCTCCGCCCTCGTCGCCGGATCCACCGGCCGACAGGAATGCCACGATAAGAGTGGTCGCCCGACAGGTCAACGATCATGCGATCGCTGGTGAAAGTTACTTGTCCCGAACGATTTCGCCCGCCGGCCTTCCGCCGGAGAAATCGTCGATACCGGCAACGAAAATTTCGGGACGGCCCTTCTCCGCACCTCATCGGAAATGTGGAGCGCCGTTGTCCCGTCGTCTCCATCCGGGCGGAGGCGGCCCCGGGTCGCTCGAACCCGGGGCGCCTCCCCCGGTCACCAGCCGACGGCGACCACCAGCCACTGCGGGTCCCCGTGCGAGACGAACGAGGACTGAGCGGCCACATCGTCGTACGGGAAGCCGTAGGCGAGGTGGTTGATGCCGTGGTCGTGCCAGAACTTCGCGTAGTAGTTCGCCGGCGCCGCCTGGTAATACCGCGACGGGTCCTGCCACTGCGACTGCGGCAGGTGGGCCGTGTGCCGGTTCAGCGCCGCGCACATGTCGGGGTTGCCGGCCAGCGATCCGGCGCAGCCGGTGATGTTCGACGTGGGCTCGTTGACCCCCACCGACTGGGCGTAGGAGGTGAAGTAGTTCGCGTACTTGCCGCCGGTGCGGAAGTCCGGAGCGCTCCCCGGCGCCGGGATGCGGTACGGCGCGTTCACCGTCGCCAGGCCCTTGAACTCCGTCGGCACCTCGGCCTGGAACTTGGCGAACGTGGCCGAGCGGTCCTCCTGGAACGTCTGGTAGTCGTCGCCGACCTGGACGTCGTAGCCGTCGTGCGCGTGCAGCCGCATGGCCAGCTTCAGCGCGAACGCGTCCACCCGGGTGGTGTTGCCGTTGAACACGTCCGGGCCGACCGTGAACTCGATGAAGTCGGCGTACTGGCCGTTCGGCGTGCCCAGGTAGAAGTACATCCGCCCGGCCGAGTTGGCCGGCATGTCGATGTACGGCTGCTCGGCGATCGAGTGGGTCTGGCCGCCGAAGTTCCAGTACACCTGGCTGTCCGGGTACTTGCCGTTCGTCCGGTTGAGCACCTTGACCGTGAGCACGTTCCGCGCGGCCGGGATGCTGCCGGTGTCGCCCCAGAAGGAGTCGGGTGGGACGCCGGCCCCGGGCTGGGTGGTCCCGCCGCCGGTGCCGATGACCTGGAACTCCCACAGCGAGACGCCGTAAGGGGTGGCCCGCGCGGTCGCGTACAACCGCACGTACCGCCCGGAACCGGTCACGTTCAGGGTCTGCGTGCCGCCGGTTCCCGTGGTCGTCTGGTACACAGTGGACCAATCGGATCCGTTGTCGGACAGCTGGATCTGGTACGCCGTCGCGTAGGCAGCCTCCCAGCGCAGCACGACCTGGCTGACGGTCGCGGCGCCGCCGAGGTCGATCCGGATCCACTGTGGATCGCTGAACTGCGACGACCAGCGGGTGCCGGTGTTCCCGTCCACCGCGGCGGTCGCGGGGGTGCCGGCGTTCTCCACCGACGACGCGGTGACGGCCTTCCCCTGGGAAATCACCGTGTCGGCGGCACTCGCCATCGGGACGGCGAGACCGAGCGCGGCCACCGCGAGGGCGGCCGCGAGGATCGCCGAGCGGGTGCCGTGGCGACGGCGCCGCGGCAGGATGGTTCTGGACATGGTTCCTCCCTGGCTGGCCAAGCGGCGGACCCGCCGCCGGTGAGACGGCGTGGTCCGGCTCGTCCTGAGCGCCGGGCGGATGCCCTGGTGGGCCGGCGGGAACGATCGTCAAGAAGGTTCATACCACCGCACCCGGCTTGTCAACCCTTGACAGATCCGCACCGCCCGGCGATCCTCGGAACCGGTTCCACCCGCGGACCTCTGACTTCCGGGTGAGCCGGCCGACGGATCACCGCCGGGGCCCCACCTCGCCGACCGCGACGAGGAGCCGCCGGAGCTCGCGCCGGTCCCGCTCGCCGAGGTTGGCCAGGACCCGGTCCTCCGCCTCGGCCACCTCGGGCTCGAGCCGTGCCAGCATGGCCGCGCCCGCACGGGTCAGCGTGGCGGGCAACGACCTCCCGGCCGGCACCGTGGCGGGCCGCGTCACCAGGCCGCGCTCCTGCAGCTCGCGGACCACCTTGTTCATCGCCTGCGGCGACACCTGGGCCTCGCGGGCCAGCTGGGCGTTGGACTTCGGCGACCGCGACAGCATCCGCAGGCAGAAGTACTCCGGCGCCGCCAGCTCCGACGGCTCGAGCACGGTGGCGGCCACCTCGGCGCGCAAGGCCGACGTCACCCGGTGCAGCAGGTAGCCGAGCGGCTCGTCGCGGACGCTTTCCATGTCAACCATGTTGACATATATCAACCTGGTTGACACTCTGGGCCGCATGACGAGCTCACCGCGTGACGCACTGTTCGAATCCGCCTATCGGCGCCAGGCGCCCGAGATGGGGCCGGGCCTGCGCCCGCCGTGGAGCCTCGGCGAGCCGCAGCCCGAGATCGCCGCGCTCATCGACGCGGGCGCCTTCCACGGTGAAGTCCTCGACGCCGGCTGCGGCGAGGGCGCGACGTCGCTCCACCTCGCCGAGCAGGGCTTCACGACGGTCGGCTTGGACCTGTCGCCGACCGCGATCGAGCTGGCGCGCGCGGAAGCCGCCCGGCGCGGCTTGGCCGCCGCCGGCTTCGCGGTCGCGGACATCAGCACGTTCACCGGCTACGACGGTCGTTTCGGCACCATCGTCGACAGCACGCTGTTCCACTCGATGCCGGTCGAGGCACGCCAGGGGTACCAGCAATCGATCGTGCGCGCCGCGGCGCCCGGCGCGTCCTACTTCGTGCTGGTGTTCGACAGCGCGACCGTGCCCTCGGACAAGGTCAACCCGGTCTCGGCGGACGAGCTGCGGGAGGTGGTGGGCGCTCACTGGGCGATCGACGAGATCCGGCCGGCCCGCATCCACGCCGCCGTCCCCGCGAACTTCCCGAACTTCTCGGACTTCGCCGGCAGCGACGTCCGAGACGAGGGCAACGGCCGCAAGTCGGCACCCGCCTGGCTGCTGTCGGCACACTTGCCCCGGCCGTGACGTCGTGCCGGGTCCACGCCGGTGAACGCCCTCGTGCCGGGCGGCGGCGGACCCGTCGGTGCGTCGCGGGAGGCCGCTCTGCTCCACGAGCTCGGGTCGGCGGGGTTCACGGTGTCCGGGAGCGACCTCGTCGTGGGTACCTCCGCCGGGTCGGTCGTCGGCGCCTGGCTGACGATGCGCCCGGCGAGCCTCACCGACCTGCCCGGGCGGATGCGCGAACGGGCTGCCTGGCACGCCGAACGAGCCGCGAAAGGCGGCCGCGGAGGGTTGCGCCTGCCGGGCGGCAGCGAGACGAAGCTGCGCGCGGCCCGGGCGGCGATCGCGGCGGCGTGACGGTGGCGAAGGCGCCCAGCTCGCCGTCGAGCTTCTCGATGCGGCCGAGGTAGTGCTCGGTCAGCTCGCGGGAGCTCAGGTCGCCCGCGCGCAGGGCGGCCAGTTGCGCCGCGGCGGACAGCTCGTGCGGTTCGCCGCTCACGGCGCCATCGCGGTTCCGGTCAGCACCCCGTGGGCCACCGCGGCGAGCGTGTCGAGGTACTCCGGCGTCCGCGGCTGCCGGCCCAGCATCCGGCGGTGCATCAGCGGCCCCTCGACCAGATCGGCAACGAGGGACAGCTCGGGCGGTCCGCCGAGCTCGCCGCGCTCCACCGCCCGCGATGGCGGTGCGCAGCGGTACACCGCGCCCCTCGGCCATCTTCCGGAACGCGAGCTCGGCGTCGGGGTCGCGGTGCAGATCGGCCATGAGCCCCATGAGCCCGTCGATCCAGGACGAGGACCACGACGCCGCGAAGTCCTCGACGATGGCCAGCAAGTCCGAGCGGAGGGACCCGGTGCCGGGATCCGACACCTGTGGCAGGTGCTCGGCCAGCACGTCGACGACGAGCTGCGCCTTGCTCGACCACCGCCGGTAGACATCGGTGCGGTGCGCGTCGGCCCGCGCCGCGACCTCGGTCAGCTTCAGCGCGTCGTAACCCTGGCTCTGCAACAGCGACCACGCCGCCGCCGAGAGCCGCCGTTCGAGCTCCGGATCACGAGGACGACCGGGCATACCGCCTCCATTGCGCTACAAGTTGTAGTGCAATGGAGGGCAGGGCGGTCCAGCCCCGAACGCAAGGACGGTCAGGGTGCCGCGCGCACTCCTTACGAAAAAAGAACCCCGGCGCCGGCCGCCACCCGGCGGAATAGCGCGGGTGCGCCGCACGTCTGTACACCTGCACGTCCAGGTGCGTTTCACCTGGTACCCCGGCTTCGCGCCGAAAGGCGGGAAAGGGAGAGCTGTGCCTCAGCAGGCCGAGTACCACAAGAACCCGGAAGCCGTGTCGCGGCTGGACGCGGAGCAGTACCGCGTGACCCAGCAGGACGGCACGGAACGTCCGTTCGCGAACGCGTATTGGGACAACCACGAGCCGGGCATCTACGTCGACGTCGTCTCCGGCGAGCCGCTGTTCGCTTCGGTCGACAAGTACGACAGCCGGTCCGGGTGGCCGAGCTTCACCAAGCCGATCGTCAAGGCGAACGTCGTCGAGCGGGAAGACTTCAGCCACGGGATGATCCGGGCGGAGGTCCGCTCCCGGCACGGGGACAGCCACCTCGGCCACGTCTTCGACGACGGCCCGCTCGACAAGGGCGGCATGCGCTACTGCATCAACTCCGCGTCGTTGCGGTTCATCCACCTCGACGACCTGGAAGACGCGGGCTACGGCGCCTACCGCACCCTGTTCACCGGCGACACCGACAGTCAGTGACGACGCCGGCGCGCGACACGATCTCGGCCCCGGTCGAGATCGTCGCGCTGCTGGTCTCCTCCGCACCCGCCTTCGAAGGCCGTCCCGCGGACGGCCCGCGGCCCGACCCCGAACCCGTCGAGGTGACCGTGCGCGCCGGGCTCGGGCTCGTCGGTGACCGGTACTTCAACCAGCCCGCCCACCGCCGGGCCGCCGTCACCCTCTTCGCCGCCGAATCACTCGATACGCTGGCCCACGACCTCGGCCTCGCCGCGGTGCCGGACCCGCACCTGCCGCGCCGCAACATCGTCGTGCGCGGGTTTCCCGTCGACGAGCTGGCCGCGCCGCGCGGCGGCAGCGGAGCCGTCTTCGGCCTCGACTCCGGAGCGGGCGAAGTCCGGTTCCAGGCCTACCGCCCGGCCCACCCCTGCGCCTGGATGGACGTGGTCCTGGCGCCCGGCGCGTTCCGCGGCCTCCGCGGGCACGGCGGCGTGCGCTGCGTCCCTCTCGACGACGGAATCCTGCGGCTCGGCCCCGCAACCCTCACCGTGGCGCGCTCCCCCGTGGCCTGACCAGCTTCCGCGGCGATGGGTGCGGTCGAGCGCCGCGACCACGAAGACGGCGGCCGGACTCAGGTGGTCATCACCGCCCGCCGGACGGTGTCCCGCAGCAGGGCGCGGCGTTCGTCGTGCCGGTCGTCGGGCTCGTCCGCGGTCGCCGCGTAGACGTTGCTGACCGGCGACCACGCCATGGACATGGCGATGACCACGGCCATCACGTCGAACGGGTCGCCCGGCCGCACGAGCCCGCCGGCTTGCGCCGCGGCGATCGCGCGCAGCTTCTCGTCATCGAGCCGATCGGCTTCCGCGACCAGATGACCGGCCGGCCGCCGCTCCAGGCGGGCCCACGTGGCCAGGCGGATCAGATCGGGGCGGCGCAGGTATTCGTCGTAGAGGCGCACGGCCCAGTCAGCGAGATCGGTGGCGTCGATCGGGACGACGTTCACGATCCGCTCCAGCGAAGCGAAGAAGATCGCGTCGAACAGCCCGTCCTTGCTGCCGAAGTACGCGTACAGCTGCGCCTTGTTGGTCCGGGCCGCGCTCACGACGCGGTCGATGCGGGCGCCCGCGATCCCGTACTCGGCGAACTCCCGGGTCGCCGCCTCGAGGATGCGGTCACGCGTCGCGGTGCCACGGGCGGTCGTGGGCTGGTCGGCCATGGGGCGACCCTACCAAACAGAACAGTTGGTTTGCTTTACCGCGACCTCGTCGCTACGGTGAAATAGACCGAACAGTCTGTTTGCTAATGGAGAAGACATGCGGATGACCACGGCATGGGGCGCGGACGGCGACGGCAAGGTGCTGCGGCGAGTGCGGGTGCCACGGCGGAACCTGCGCCCGGACGACATCGCGGTCCGCGTCGACCACTGCGGTGTCTGCCACACCGACGTCCACTCCCTCGACGCTCATTCCGAGGGCCTGCTGGTGCCGGGACACGAGTTCACGGGAGTCGTGACCGAAGTGGGGTCCGGGGTCAGGACGTTCGCCGCCGGCGACCCGGTCGCCGTCGGCAACATCGTCGACTCGTGCGGCGGGTGTGTCATGTGCGAGGCCGGTCAGGAGAACTTCTGCCGCGAGTTCCCCACCCTGACCTACGGCGGCACCGACCGTCAGGACGGCTCGACGACCTCGGGCGGGTACGCCCGCGAGTACGTCGTCCGCGACCGGTTCGCCTACCGCCTGCCCGCCGGGCTCGATCCGGCGGGCGCGGCGCCGCTGCTCTGCGCCGGGATCACCGTGTGGGAGCCGTTGCGCAGTCTCGGAGTCGGGAAGGGCACCCGGGTCGCGGTCGCCGGCCTCGGCGGGCTCGGGCACCTCGCGGTCAAGTTCGCCGTCGCGCTCGGCGCGGAGACGACGGTCATCAGCCGGACCGCGGACAAGGCCGCCGACGCCCGCAGGCTGGGCGCCGGGGACGTCGTGGCGTCCACGGACGCGGAACGGATGGCCGCCGCCCAGGGCCGGTTCGACGTGGTGCTCGACACCATCTCCGTACCGCACGAGCTCGGTCCGTACCTCGGGCTCGTCGCCCTGGACGGAACCCTCAGCCAGCTCGGCCACCTCGGCCCCGTCACCGTCCGGACGATGGACCTGCTCGTAGGCCGCAAGAAGCTGACCTCGGGCGGCAGCGGCGGCCGCCCCGCGACCGCCGCCATGCTGGACTTCTGCGCCGAGCACGGCGTCACCGCCGACGTCGAGGTGCTCCCGTCGGCGCAGGTGAACGAAGCCCTCGATCGGTTGCGGCGCAACGATGTGCGCTACCGCTTCGTGCTGGACCTCTCCGATCTGCCGACGTCGGCAGCCTGATCCGCGCGGTTCCGGCGGGCAGCGGCTCCGTCAGGACGGCGTCGGGGACGGAATGAACGAAGGTGCGGAATCCGCGATCTCCGGCTCGACCGGGTGCTCCGGCTCGGCCTCGCCGCCGAACCGGGCCCGCAGCTCCTCGACGCCGCCGGCGATCTGGCTCAGCTGGGTCAGCACCGCCTCGTGGGCGGCCCGGATGGCAGCGGCTTCCTCTTCCGCGCGGGAAACGATGAGTTCCGCGTCCCGCTGCGCGGCCCGCTCGGTTTCCGCGCGGGCGATTTCCGCCTCGGCCGCCGTCTTCTCCGCCGCCGTCAGCAGCTTTTCGCTCTCTTCGCGAGCCTGTTTCTTGATTTCGGCCGCCTCGGATTTCGCGACCTGGAGGATCTTTTCGATCCGTTTGCCCAGCCCGGCGGCCCCCTCCGCTTCCGGGTCACGGGGCGCCGGCACCTGCGCTTTGGCCAGTCGGCGCTCCGCGACCCGCCGCGCTTTTTCGTGCCGGTCCACCCGCTTCTCGGCGACCCGCACGTACTCGTCCACCTGCCGACGGTCGTATCCCCGCAGGACGATCGGGAATCGAACGTCGGACTCCGGCAGCGTGGCGGTTTCGGAATCCGTGTTCTCCATACACCGAGTGTCGGCACGATCAAGACAGCGGGCAACCCGGAACCACCCGGCCACCCGCCACGCAACACACTTTCAGGGAAACCGTCCGCCACCGATGTTTCCGGTGACGCGCAAAGGCAACGAATGGCATTCACCCGAAAGCGGCATTCCGGCAGGCGAACGCGGCGATCCGACCCGGCGAGCAAGCAAGCAGCGCTCCCCCGCCACGTCGACCGGTGCCGCGTCCTCCGCCTCCCGAGCACCCGTCGGAGTGTCCCGCGTCACAGCACCACTTAGTCATGATCTATGACTATCATGTATTTTGACTACATACGGATCGCAGGCTGAGGAGCTGACGATGTCGGTCATCGAACTGACCACCTTCACCGTGGCACCGGAGAACACCGAGGCGATGCTGGCCGCGCGCCCCGGGATGGTGGCGGCGTTCCGGGAGGACCGGCGCGGCTTCCTCGCCGCCCGGCTGGTCCGCCTCGACGAGCGGACGTGGCTGGACTTCGTCGAATGGACCGACGACGCCGCGTGGGACGAGTCGAAGGCCAAAGGCGCCAACCGGCCCGCCATCGCGGCCTTCTTCACGACGATCGACACGCTGGTGAGCGCCGAGCGCGGTGTCCGCTACGACGACGCCGAAGACGGCTCGCGCAAGGTCCGCACCGTCGCCTACGGCCCCGAGCCGTCGCAGGTCGGTGAGCTGTACCTGCCCGAGGGCGAGGGCCCGTTCCCCGTCGTCGCCCTCGTCCACGGCGGTTACTGGAGCGCCATGTGGGATCGCCGCCAGATCACCGGCGTCGCCGACGACCTCGTCGGGCGCGGATACGCGGTGTGGAACGTCGAGTACCGCCGGATCGGCGAGCCGGGCGGTGGCTGGCCGGGCACCTTCCTCGACGTCGCCGCCGCGATCGACGCTCTCGACGGCATGGACCCGGCACTCGACACCGGCCGCGTCGTGCTGCTCGGCCACTCCGCGGGCGGACACCTGGCGACGTGGGCCGCCCACCGCGGCGCGCTCCCGCCGGAGGCGCCCGGCGCCCACCCGAAGATCACGCCGGCCGGCGTGGTCGAGCTGGCCGGCGCGCTCGACCTCGGGGCGGCCGACGCGGACGGCTTCGGGAAGGTCCTCGCCGACCCCGGCGCCGAACCACCGAAGGACGCACCCGAGCCCGCCCGGCCCGAAGCGTGGGCGGGAGTCGCGGAGGCCGTCGGCGACGGGATCCTGCCGCTGCTGGTGGGCGGGCACCTCGCCGCCGTCCCGGAGCACTACGCCTGGACGTCCCCCTTGGAGCTGGCCGGCGCCGGCGTCCCGGTCCTCGCCGTGCACGGCACCGCCGACGAAGCCGTTCCCGCCGGGTGGAGCCGCCGCTACGTCGAGAAGGTCGTCGCCGAGGGCGGCAACGCTCGCTACGTCGAGGTCGAAGGCGGCACCCACTTCGACGTCGTGCAGCCCGGCCACCCCGTCTGGCGGGAAGTCACCGGCTGGATACACGAAACCGTCACCGCGGCGGAGAAGGCGTGAACCACGAGGAGATCTTCGAACAGGCGTGGGCGGCGCCGGGCACGACGCCGGTGGAACTGCCCCCGGTGGCCGTCAACGACGTGCTGCGCGAGCGCTACGACGTGCGGCCGCCGTTCGACTACACCGGCGCGCAGCTGTGGGACATGGAGGTCCGCAAGGCCGCGGCGCCGGACAAGTACATCCCGACGGTCGTGAAAGCGGGCAGCGCCGAGAAGTTCCCGAGCGTGCGTCACGGCCGGTTCGAGGACTTCACGCGCGTGTCCGAGCAGCGGCTGTGGGCCGCCCCTTCGCGGTTCGCGACGATCATCGAGCACGTGCGCCTCGACCACGAGCACCGCCGCGCGTTCTTCATCGGCGCCGAACGCTTCGAAGCCCCGGACGGCCGGGTCTTCACCGCCGGCGCCGGGCAACCCCTGTTCCACGTCGAGCACTCCGTCGCCGGCGCGGAGGACGCCCCGCTCAACCTCTGGCGCATCGTGCACCTGACCAGCGC
This sequence comes from Amycolatopsis sp. NPDC003731, assembly GCF_053586895.1. Taxonomy (NCBI): domain Bacteria; kingdom Bacillati; phylum Actinomycetota; class Actinomycetes; order Pseudonocardiales; family Pseudonocardiaceae; genus Amycolatopsis; species Amycolatopsis sp. NPDC003731. Next base: position 37,154 of record NZ_JBSFNC010000019.1, read on the forward strand.
ACCGGACCAGTCCCTGGTGGACGCGTTCGACGAGCTGGCGAACGAGCGCCACCTGCGGGTGTTCATCGAAGTCCACCTGCGGGAGGACCTGGGACGTGCACTCGAACGGCGAAGCTGATCGTTAAGCTGTCGGCGGCGAGCAGCGATGAGGAGCGGCGGATGGTCACCCGGGCGGAACGCAACGCGACGGATCCCGACCTGGGCGTCCTCGCGGGCCGCCTGCTGTTCGCCGTGCAGCGCGAGCTGTTCTCGACCCTGGCCGAGCGGGGCTTCGCCGACCTGAAGCCCCGCCACGGCGCGGTGCTGGCCTACCTCGACCCGGACGGGGTGCGAGCGACCGACCTGTCCAGGCTTTCGGGCCAGCACAAGCAGAACATCGGCATCCTCATCGACGAGCTGGAGTCGCTCGGCTACGTCGAGCGGCGCCCCGACCCGCACGACCGCCGGGCGAAGCTCGTCTGCCCCACCGAACGCGGGCTCGCCCAGATGCGCACCGCGGACGCGATCATGGCGGAAATCCAGCACCGGCACGCCGAACGCCTCGGCGACGAGGAGTACGCACGGTTCAAGCACCGGCTGATCGACATCACCGAGCACCAGCGCGCCCGCAACGCCTCCCGCGACGACGCGTTCTGACCGGTTGTCGATGCCGCCGCCGCCCTGCCGCGTCGGAGACCGGCCTGCCCCCGGGTGCGGTCACCGGCCGGCGGGGATCGGCTGACGCAGCCACGGCCGGCGGGCCCGGACGGTCCGAGCGGCGATGAGGCCGCTGCCGAGGACGACGTGGCCGATCATGATCGGGTAGATCACGGCGCGTTCGAACAGGCCGATGTTCCACGCCCAGCCGGTGAACACATCAGCCATGAAGGCCGCGAACGCGATCAGCCCGAAGACGCCCAGCGCGATGCTCGCGATGCGGCGGCCACGGCCCAATCCGATTCGGGTGGCGCTGATGCCGACCGCGATCGCCATGAGGTTCCCGGCCAGCATCACGCCTTGGGCACCGTAGGTGTGGAAGACGATCAGGCCGTTCGCGACGTTGGCGTTGGACCCCTGGAAGGCGCCGACGAGAGAGACGCCGACCCCGGCCAGGATCGCCGGCACGACGATCAAGATCGGCCGCGGTCCTCGGCGCAGGTCGAAGGTGAGCAACGCGCCGGCGATCAGCAGGATGCCGTAGGACACCCAGCCGACGTCCATCACCGCCCCGAGAGGGGAGTTCCCGACCTGCCCGAACGCGACCTGGCTCGGGCCGGTCAGGCCGAGTTGGCTGACCCAGTTGTAGAACGGCGAGTAGTGCGGCTCCTGCCAGGCCGACGCCGTGACGAGCTCGGCCGCCCATGACACCAGCGGACCGGCGAGGAGCAGGACAGCTCCGACGCGGGCGGCCGCGCCGGAACGCACGATCGGCGTCACTTCAGCGCCATCCCCGGGACACGGGCACGGATCGCGTCCATGGTCGCCTCGTCCGAGATCCCCTGCCAGTCGTACCGCGGCGTGTACGGCGCGGTGAGCGCCTGCACGTCCGAGTCGGTGAGCTCGACGTCCAGCGAGGCGACGGCGTCGTCGATCTGCCCGGCTGATCCGGCGCCGACCAGCGGAGCGGTGACGACCGGCTGGCGGTGCAGCCAGGCCAGCGCGATGGATGCGCGGCTCACGCCGTGGTCGGCCGCGACCTTGCCGACCGCGTTGATGATGGCGCGGTTGGAGGCTTCCTGCTCGGGTGAGTACAGCGTGTCGGCGTAGGCGCCGTCGGTCTCCGAGCGCGCAGTCGACTTCGCGTCGTCCCAGGCGCGGGCCAGCCGGCCGCGCGCCAGGGGGCTCCAGACGATCGTGCCGACCCCCTCGTCCCGGCACAGCGGAATCATCTCGCGCTCTTCCTCGCGGGCCAGCAGGTTGTAGTGGTCCTGCATGGAGACGAACCGCGCCCAGCCGTGCTGCTTCTGCAGGTGCAGGGCCTTGGCGAACTCCCACGCGAACATCGACGACGCACCGAGGTAGCGCACCTTGCCGGCCTTCACCAGATCGCTGAGGGCTTCGAGGGTCTCCTCTAGCGGGGTGGCGTGGTCGTTGCGGTGGACCTGGTAGAGGTCGACGTAGTCGGTGCCCAGCCGCCGCAGCGAGTGGTCGATCTCGGTCATGATCGCCTTGCGGGACAACCCTTTCCCGTTCGGGCCGGGGCGCATCGGGTGCCGCAGCTTGGTGGCGATCACGACGTCGTCGCGGTCGGCGAAGTCCTTCAGCGCCCGGCCGAGGATCTCCTCGCTGGAGCCGTTGGAGTACATGTTCGCGGTGTCGAAGAAGTTGATGCCCGCTTCGAGGGCGTGCTTGATCAACGGGCGGGCCTGCTCTTCACCGAGGGACCAGACGGGGTGCCCGCGGTCGGGCTCGCCGTAGGTCATCGCGCCGATCGCGATGGGCGAGACGTCGAGGCCGGTGGCACCGAGTTTCACATAGCGCATAGGAGAACTCCCAGGAGGCAAACATGCGGACAATCCTCCGCATGTGCCCCAAACTAGCGGAGGATTGTCCGCGAGTCAACGAGGGCACCCCGCCTGACCACCGCGGCCGACGAGGTCCTCGCGCGGCATTCCTGAACCACCAGCGGCCCGCGACGACCGCGCGCACATCAGGAGTGCCGGTGAGCACTCAGCCCGTCGAGAATGAGGGCGAGCATGGACGCCGAGCGGTCTTCGGGCCCCGAGGCGGCCCGCCAGAGGGCGCCGGTGAGCTGCAGGAAATCGCGGGGGTCGGCGTCGGCGCGGATGGTTCCGTCACGCTTGCCCGCATCCAGGAGCCGGGTGATGGCGGCGATGACCGGGCCGTAGGTCTGCTCGGCGATCTCCTGGTGAGCGTCGGCACTGAGGGCGTCCCCGAGACCGTGCTTCTTCCGCATGGCGGCCACCAGGTCGAGCGTCCAGCGCCGCAGTGCCTCCAGCGGTGACTCCGTCGCCAGCAACCGCGGCACCGACTCCAGCAGGCGGTCGACTTCGTGCTGGTAAACGACCAGGACGAGGGCCTCCTTGGTCGGGAAGTTGCGGTACAAGGTGCCCGGCCCCACCCCGGCGCGCTGCGCGATCCGGTTCATCGAGACGTCGCCGTCCTCGGCGAGCGCCTCGCGGGCGACCTGCAGGATGCGAGCCCGGTTCTCCCGGGCGTCCGAGCGGACCATCTGCCCTCCTTGCTATCCGGAGAGGTCTCCAGTACGTTAAGTGGAGACCTCTCCAGAACCGTACCGGAGCGTCACCCGCCACACCAAGCTCGCAGACCCGAGCAGGCCGGTGCGTCACCGCGCGGTTCGACGGATCAACGACCCTCCCACTCATCCTCGTGAGGTAACCCATGGCTGAAGTACTGGTCACCGGCGGCTCCGGCTACATCGGCAGTTTTTGCGTGCTCGCGCTGCTGGCCGGCGGGCACACCGTCCGCACCACGGTGCGCGACCTGAAGAAGGAGCCCGCAGTGCGCGAGATGGTGCGTGCCGGCGGGGCACCCGAGCACGCGAAACTCACCGTCCTGCAGGCAGACCTGCAGCAGGACAGCGGCTGGCGCGAGGCCGCCGAGGGGTGTGACTACGTCCTCCACGTCGCCTCGCCCACGCTCACCACCCTGTCGCAGGACGACGACGACATGGTCGGCCCCGCCCGGGACGGGGTGCTGCGCGTGCTGCGGGCAGCACACGCGGCCGGGGTGAAACGGGTCGTGCTGACCTCGGCGTTCGGCGCGGTCGGCATGGGACACCCGGAAAAGTCGCGGGTGTTCACCGAGGACGACTGGAGCAATGTGGACGGTGGCCTCGCGCCCTACCAGAAGTCCAAGACCCTGGCGGAAAAAGCGGCGTGGGACTTCGTCACCGCACACCCCGGCCTGGAACTGGCGGTCGTGAACCCCGTGGGCGTGTTCGGGCCCGTCCTCGGCCCCGACTACTCTCCCTCACTCGGCCTGCTCCAGCGGATGCTCGACGGCGAACTGCCCGCGCTGCCGAAGTTCGCGATGGGCTACGTGGACGTGCGCGACGTCGCCGACCTGCACCTGCGCGCGATGACCCACCCGGCCGCGGCGGGCGAACGGTTCCTGGCGATCTCCGGCCACAGCCTCTGGGTCCGCGACATCGCCGCGATCCTGCGCGACCGCCTGGGCGACCGCGCGTCCAAGGTGCCCACCCGCGAACTGCCGGTCTGGACCGCGCGCGCCCTCGCGCGCGTCAACCCCGGGCTGCGGATCCTGCGCCCGCAGCTGGGCAAGAACTTCGACGCCACCTCGAAGAAGGCGCAGGACAAGCTGGGCTGGTCACCGCGGCCGATCGAAGACACCATCACCGACACCGCGGAGAGCCTGCTCGCCCTGCGCGGCACGACCGTCTGACGGCGACCGGGCCGAAGTGCCGGTCACCGCGAAATGGCCAGCAGGACGCGCCCGAACGGGCCGTCCTCGGCGAGGTGGCGTTGCGCCTGCGCGGCCTGCTCCAGCGGGAACACCCGGTCGACCAGGGGCGTGACTTCCTTGCGAGCGACCAGTTCGAGCAGGCGGGTGTTGGCGGCGTTGATCCGTTCCGGGGTGACAGGGCGAACGGAGCCGCCGACCCCGTCGAGGACGATGTCGACGCCCCTTCCGTCGATGAGCCGGTGGACGCCGTCGCGCAGGGACTCGGTGGACAGGTCGATCACCTCGAACCCGGCAGCCCGGCCGCGCTCGGCCTTCGCGGTGCTCGTGGCGGTGGTGATCGCCGCGCCGGCACCGAGCACGCGGGCGACGTCCACGCCGCCCTGGCCGACGCCTCCGCCGACACCGGGTGCGAGCACCGACTGCCCGGGCCGGAACCCGGCGAGTTCGGTGAGGGCGAGGTAGGCGGTGAGGTGCCCGGTCGCGGCGGTGAGCGCGGCCGCGGCGGTGTCGTCGGGGACCGGCACGACGTGGCGCGGGTCGACGGCGATGTATTCGGCCCAGCTGCGTGTGCGTCACCGGGTTGAGCGTTGTCCAACGGCGGCACCGTAGGCGAGGGCGATCGCGCCGCTTACCGAACCCGCACGGTGAGGCGGCACGCGTGCGACGGAACCGAGGAAGCCGTGACCGTGCTTCAGGGTGCCTATCGGGCGGTGGACCGGTCACCGACCGGTGCGGGTGCCGGAGCGGCAACCCTTTCCCCGCCGAGGAAGACGTGGGCGATCGACCGCAGCGAGGCGATCGTGTCCGTGCCCACCGCGTGCAGGCCGACGTGGTTCGCTCCGGCCGCCAGCTCCGCTCGGACGCCCGCCGCGATGGCCGGTTCGTCGCCGTGGAGCACGAGGGCGTCGAGAAGCCGGTTGCTGAAGGGGTCGGTGAGTTCCTCCTCGGTGTACCCGATCCGGCGGAGGTTCGCGGCGTAGCTGGAAATGCCGAGGATGGGGCGCAGCCCGGCGCGGCCGGTTTCCCGGGCGCGCTCGGTGTCGGTGTCCGGCACCACGCCGTGGCCGGGGATCACCAGCTTGCCCGGGCCGAGCGCCTCCCGGGCGCGGCGGGTGTGCTCGGGGGTCACCTGGAGCGTGAGGGTGCCCGCCGCGCGCTCCGCCGCCAGCCGGAGCATCCGGGGCCCCAGGGCGGCCAGCAGGACGCGGTCGGCGGGGACACCGGCCGCGTGCAGGCGGTCGAGGTAGCTCTCGACCTTCGCCACCGGGGACGTGTAGCCGGCGTCGGTTTCGCGGTGGCCGGCGCCGATGCCGACGAGAAGCCGTCCGGCGTGCTTCTCCGCGATCCGGTGGTAGGCGTCCGCGACGGTGCCCGCGTCGGTCTGCCACACGTTGAGCACGCTCGTGCCCACCACGACCCGGCTGGTGGCGTCGAGCAGGCGCTCCGCCTGGCGGAGGTCGGCGGGCGGTGACGCGGCCAGCCAGATCGCGCCGTATCCGGCTTCCTCCAGCGTGACGGCGTCCGCCGCGGTCGCCTCGGCAGTGGTCAGGTAGGCGCCGAGGAGGCCCAGTTCGATGGTCATGATCCCGACTTCAGCAGCGGACGGCGCCGTGTGCCAGCACCAACCGCCACGTGCTGCGATAAGCTCCGCTTATCATGGAGCTGCGGGCACTGCGCTACTTCGTCACGGTCGCCGACGAGCTGCACTTCGGCCGGGCCGCCGAGCGGCTGCACATCGCGCAGCCCGCGGTCAGCCAGCAGATCGCCCGGCTGGAACGCGAACTCGGGGTCCGGCTCCTCGACCGGTCGCCCCGCCGGGTCCGGCTCACCGCCGCCGGGCAGCGGGTGCTCGAAGCCGCGCGCCGCACACTGGCCGCGGCCGGGCAGGTGGAGCTCGCGGCGAAGCAGGCCGTGCCGACCGTGCGCATCGGCACCGCGGCCGGCCTGACCGCCCGCCTGGAACGCGGGATCGACGCCCTCCGCGAGCGGGCGCCGGAGTTCGACGTGGTGCTGGTCGACCTGCCCGTCGAGGCCCGGCTCAACGCGCTCCGGCAGGGTGACCTCGACCTGGCGCTGACCAGGGGCGTGCGTTCGGTGCCCGGGCTCGAGGTCCGGCCGGCGTGGACCGAACGGCTGTTCGCGGTGGTGTCCCGGCACCACCCGGCCGCGGCCCGCCCCGCCGCGGGCCTGGCCGAGCTGGCCGGCGACACGCTGCGCCTGCCCGCCCGCGAGCACGACCCGGCGCTCCACGACGCCGTGGCCCGCGCCCTGCACGAAACCGGTCTGTGCGCGAAGCCGGGCCGGCCGACCGGCACGCTCCAGGACACGATCGTCGAAGTCGGCTCGGATCCCCGGAGCTGGACGGTGCTGCCCGCCGACCAGGTCGCCGAGATCCGTTCGACCCGGGTCCGCTCGATCCCGCTCGAACCGCCGATCACCATCGCCGGCAGCGTCGTGGTGGCCCGGCACCAGGCGAACAGCGGCGCCGAATGCGCGGTGGCCGCCTTCCGCGACGACCCGGCGCGCTGATCGGGCCGGGTCACCCGAAGCGAGGCAGGCTCCGGTAGAACGCCCGGTGCGCTTCGGCGGCCGCCGCCCACGTGTACCGCCGCGCCAGCGCCCGCCCCGGCTCCGGATCGACCCCGCCCAGCGCCGCCCGCAGCTCCCGGGCGAACCCGGGCGGGTCGGCGGCGAACCTCGCCGCCCCACCGAAGACCTCGCGCAGCACCGGCAGGTCGCGCGTCACCACGGGCACCCCGGCGGCGAGCGCCTCCATCGCGGCCAGCCCGAAACCCTCCTTAGTGGACGGGAAGGCGAACACCGTCGCGGACGCCACCAAGGAGGGCAGCGAGTCGTGCGCGACCGGGCCGAGCACGACCGGCGAGACGCCGAGTTCCGCCGCGCGTTTCTCCCAGCGCGTGCGGTAGTCGCGGTAGTCGAAGAGGGTTTCGCCGCCGGCGATGAGCAGCCGGACGTCCGGCTCGGCCAGCAGCGCGTACGCCTCCAGCAGGTCCAGCGAGCCCTTCCGCGGCTCGATCCCGCCGACCGCCAGCACGTACCGGCCCCGCTCCGAAGTGCGCGGGGCGGTCGCGAAGCGGTCGTAGTCGACGCCGTTGGGGATCACCGTCGCCGAGATGCCCCAGCCGCCGCGGACTTCCGCGGCGACCGAGGCGGACACGCAGAGGTGGGCGTACGGCCGCACGATCGCGCGTTCGTGGCAGGCCGCCAGTTCCGGGGTGGTGAAGGTGTCGAGGTGGTGGATCGTCCGGACGCACCGGTCGACGGCGTTCGCGCTGATGCAGTCCTGCGCGTGCACGACGTCGTAGGCGTCCGGGGTGAACGCCGCGCGCAGCACCGCGATCGACCGCAGGATCCGCTCGCCGACGGACTCGGCCGGGACGTCGGGGAACGGGACGACCGCCGGCCGCACCCGCGGGTCGACCGGCCGGAAGAACCCCGCGTCGCCGCCGCGGCCGAGCGTCCACACGGTGACGTCCTCGCCGAGTTCCGCCAGCGCCTCGGCCAGGGCGAGCGTGTGCACCACCCCGCCACGGGGCTTGGTCGAGTAGCTCAGCAGGGCGATGCGCATCAAGCCTCCCGGTACACCGACGGTTTCCGCTCCCCCAGGTGGTGCAGCACCCGGCGGGCGTTGGCGATCTCCTGCCCGATGTCGAGCTCGGCCACCGCGATCCCGGCCTTGGACCAGGTACGGGCCAGGATGTCGCCGCCGGGCCCGACGACCTTGGCCTGGCCGAGGAACCGCATCCCGCCTTTTCCGCCGGTCTGGTTGGACGAGACGAGCACGACCTGGTTCTCCGCCGCCCGGGCCTGGTCGTAGAGGTCGAACAGCCGGGACTGGCGGTCCTGGGCCATCCGCGGCGCCCGGTTGGTGATGCTGGTCGGCCACGCGCTCAGGCAGGCGACGATGTCGGCGCCGTCGAGGGCGAGGGAGCGGGCCGACTCGGGGAAGGTCTTGTCGTAGTCGATCAGCATGCCCAGCCGCCCCACCGGGGTGTCGAACGCGGCGAACCGGTCACCCGGCTGGTAGGCGACGCTCTCCCCCGGCGGCTGGTGGACCTTGCGGTGCCGGCCGAGCACGCCGTCCCCGGTCACGCAGACCGCCGAGTTGTACCGCCGCGGCCCGTCGGCCTCGCAGTAGCCCACGCAGACGACCATCTCCGCGGCGAGCGAGGCGATGGTCTTCAGCTCCGCGCAGTCCGGGTCGAGGGCCGGGGGCAGGGCGTCCGGGTCGGGGTGGCGCAGGTCGGCGAGGTAGCCGCCGAGGGCCGCGTCCGGCAGCACCAGCAGCGCGGCACCCGACGTGCGCGCGTGGTCGATCAGCGTCGTGATGCGCTGGAGGTCGAAGGCGAGGTCGCGGCCGAAGTGCGCGGCCACGGCGCCTATGCGGATCTGCCCCATCCACGTGACACTAACGCGTAGGTTTCGGGCCGTCTGTCGGCCAGGTGTCCCATCGACCGCCGCGCGGTCTCCAACGCCGCCCGGACGTCGAGTTCGGCGACCGCCAGGCCCTCGGCGACGCCGGTGTCGGCGAGGACGTCGCCGCCCGGGTCGACGACCTTGGCGCTCGCGACGAACCGCAGGTCGCCGAACGCGCCGGACTGGTTGGCCGAGAGCCAGACGATCTGGTTCTCCAGCGCGCGGGCCCGGTCGAACAGGTCGAACCGGCGTTTCCAGCGGTCTTCGGCGAGGTCGGCGGCCGGGTTGGTCCGGCTGCCGGGCCAGGCGCTCATGCAGACGACGATCTCCGCGCCGTCCAGCGCCAGCGCCCGCGCGGACTCGGGGAACGCCTTGTCGTAGCAGATGAGCATGCCCAGCCGCCCGACCGGCGTGTCGAACGCGGCGAACTCCCGCCCCGCGCCGTAGCTGGCGTTTTCGGCCAGGGGCTGGTGGACCTTGCGGTGGTGCCCGAGGACGCCGTCGCCGCTGACGCACACCGCGGAGTTGTAGCGGCGGCCGCCGTCGAGTTCGCAGTACCCGGCGGTGACCACGAGGTCGCCGGCCAGCGCGGCCAGCCGCGCGATCTCGGCGCCGTCGGCGGCGAGCGCGGGCGGCCCCTCGGCCCCGCCGTCGAGGTTGGCGAGGTAGCCGCCGAGCGCGGCCTCGGGCAGGGCCAGCAGCCGGACGCCTTCGGCTTTCGCCTCGCCGATCAGCTTCTCGATCCGGGCGAAGCCGGCTTCGAGGTCGCGGTCGAACGGCGCGGCGGCCGCGGCCATTCTCAGTGTCGTCATGAGTTCCCCAATCCGGTGACGCCGCCGTCGATGACGGTCGTCCGTTCGCCGTCGGGCCAGCGCAGCGTGACGCCGGCGCCCGCGACCAGTTCGCCGCAGGCCGCGGTGACCGCGGGTCCGGCGGGTGCCGGGGCACCGGTGGTCAGCATCGCGAAGCCCGGGAAGCAGGTGAGCCAGTCCCCTGTGGACGCTTCGCGCGGCCGCGGCACGCGTTCGACGTCGAGCACCGCGCCGCAGCCGGAGGCCTCGGCGAGCATGCCGAGGGTGCCCGCGATCCCGGCCATCGAGACGTCCTTGGCCGCGGCCGGTCTCGCGGCCGCGACCGAGCCGAGCAGGGCACGCAGCTCGGGTGTGCGGCGGAAGCTCGTCGAATCCCACTGCCGCCCGGTGTAACCGGGCCGCCAGCCGCCGCCGAGGTCGGCGGTGAGCCAGACGCGCTGCCCCGGCCGCCCGCCACCGCCGGGCACCGGGTCGGCGGTCCGGCCCAGCGCCGTCACCGACAGCGAAGCCGGCACGCCGAACTGCGTGTGCCCGCCGAGCACCGGCACGCCGTACGCCTCGCTCGCCTTCCGCAGTCCACTGAGGACACGGGCGGCGAAGGACGCGTCGCGGGCGCCGAGCGCGTCCAGCAGCCCGGTCGGGGCGGCGCCCATCGCCGCCAGGTCGTTGAGGTTGACCAGCACCGAGCACCAGCCCGCCCATTCCGGGTCGCGCTCGACCATGGCCGGGACGATCGCGTCGCAGGCGGCGACGACGTCGGTGCCGGGCAACGGGACGCCGTCGTCGCCGACGAAGCCGGGCACGCCGGTCAGCCCGCGCAGCAGCGGGCCGAGCGCGGCCTTCGTCGCCCGGGCCAGCGCGGCGATCCGGCCGATCGGCCACCGCATCAGCACGTGGTCGCGGCCGGCGACGGTCACCGGCCGCACGCGCTGCCACCCGAGCCGGGTGAACAGCTTTTCGGTGCGGGTCTGGACGGTGGCCTCGAACCGCAGCGCGCCTTCGGCCTCGGCTCGCGCGCAGGCCGCGCGGACCAGCGCCGAGCCGATGCCGGGCGGCGAGCCGGGGGCGACGACCAGGCGGCCGCCCCGCCACCAGCCGAGGTCGGGCCCCTCGGTGGCTGGGCCGAGCCGGACCCCGCCGAGCACGGCTCCCCCGGTGTCCCGGGCGAGCAGCACGATGGTCCGCGAATCGAGGTCGTGGTCGTCGAGGTCGTGCCCGGTGAACAGTCCTTGCCGTGCCACGAAGGCTTCGTGACGCAGCGCGCGGTAGGCCGCCAGGCCGTCGTGCCCGGCTTCGGCGATGTGGAACGCCGGGCGGGCGGCGACGCTGCGGACGTCGCCGAGCAGCGCGAGGATGTCGTGGTCCACGTCAGCCTCCGACCGCGCTGAGCAGCCCGCAGGCGCCGCACGCGGCGCAGCCCGCACCCTGGTCGGCACCGACCATCCCGGCGGCCCGCAGCAGCGTCGCGACCCGGCTGGTGACCTCGGCGACCAGCGACGGCGAAGGCGCGGTGGCGCCGTCGCGGCGGGCCAAGGTGCCGAGCATCGGCCGCATCGGGACGACGAACGGGTAGACGCCCAGGCCGATCAGCCGCCCGGCCCCGGCGACCAGGTCGTCCGGGTCCTCCCCGAGCCCGATCAGCAGGTAGGTCGAGACGCGGTTGCGGCCGAACACCCGGACCGCTTCCGCCCACGCCGCCTCGTACTCGGTGAGCGGCACGGTGGACTTGCCCGGCATCCAGCGCCGCCGGACCGCGTCGTCGAGCGACTCGACGTGGATGCCGATCGAGGTCGCCCCGGCGTCGCGGAGCTCGGTGAGCACGCCGAGGTCGCCCGGTGGCTCGATCTGCACCTGGATCGGCAGGCCCGGCACCGCGTCGAGCACCGCCCGGACGCACCGGACGAGGTGCCGCGCGCCGCGGTCGGGGCCGGCCGTCGTCCCGGTCGTCAGCACCATCTGCCGGACGCCGTCGAGCCGCACCGCCGCTTCGGCGACCTCCGCGAGCTGCTGCGGCGTCTTGGCGGCCACGGTCGCCCCGGCCCGCAGCGACTCCTCGATGGTGCAGAACCGGCACCGCTGGTCCTCGGCGTACCGGATGCACGTCTGCACGACGGTCGTCGCCAGGACGTCCTTACCGTGCAGCAGCGCGATCTTCCGGTACGGCACACCATCCGAAGTGGACAGATCGTAGAACCGCGGCCGCGCCACCGGGGTCACGCTCAGGCCGAGGTCGACGGCACCCCGGTGGATCCGGCCGTCGCGGACCTCGTACGGGCTGTCCGGGTTCAGCGGCAGCGTCGCGTTGGCACCGTCGACGACCAGGTGGCCGTCGTCGCTCGGCCCGGCGCCCTTGCTGCGTTGTACGGGTGCGTCCGCTCGCACCCCGCGGACGGCGATGTCGGCGCGGGTGTCCAGGTCCTCTTCGATGCCAACGCGCACGAGCCGCTCCTAGAACATGTAGGTGGAGTTGATGATCGCGCCCTTGCGCGCGTAGTGGATCAGCGCGTCCTGCACGTCCAGGGGGTGCGTCGGGATGACGCCCTCGATGAGGTCCTCCTCGCGGGCACCGTGCAGCGACAGGCCGAAGCGGCAGCAGTAGGCCTTGCCACCTTCGGAGATGAACGTCTTGAGCTGGTCGTTGATGTTCAGCTCGCCCGGGAACGCGGCGTTCCCGGTGGTCGGGAAGCCGCGGGTGGCCAGGCAGTTCAGCGAACCCGGGCCGTAGAAGTAGATCGCGGCCTCGAAGCCCTTCCGCAGCGCGCGGGTGGCCTGCAGGATCGCCACGAAGCTCACCGACGACTCGTGCGCGATGCCGTGCACGAGCGTGAAGTAGCTCTGGCCGGGTTCGGCTTGGTAATCCGGGAAGACCTTGGTCCCGCCGTACAGGCTGGAGCCCTGCGGCAGCGACGGGTGCGGGATCTCGTCGAGGCTGGTCTTCTCGGTCTCGGTCAGCTCTGCCATCGGTCTATTTCCCTTTCTTCGGTCCGTACAGCACGTCGAACGTGCCGCGGAAAACCAGGTCGGCGAGCTCGCCGTCGCCGGCCGCGGCGGCCAGCTTGGCGAGTTCGCCCTCGTGATCGCCCCACGGCTGGTCGGAGGCGAACAGCACGCGGTCGTGGCCGAGACCCCGGCGTGAGATTTCTTCGACGAGCCAGCGCGGGGTGAAACCGATCGCCCACGACAGGTCCGTGTAAACCCGCTTCCCGGCGGCGATCCAGTCGAAGAACCGGCCGCCGACGAGCTTGATGTGCCCGCTCATCCCGCCGCCGAAGTGCACGAGGTGCAGCTTGACGTCGTCGGCGTAGGCGTCGACGAGCTGGCCGACCTCGTCGATGTCGGAGGCGGCACCCGGTGAGGTGTGGACGTGCACGACGAGGTCGTGTTCCCGCGCGGTGGCGAAGATCTTCTCCAGCTGCGGTCGGCAGGCCGGGTCGGACGCCCGGCCGCCCAGCAAGAAGCTGAGCTTCAGCGCCCGGACCCCGCTTTCCCCGGCCAGCTTCAACGCGTCTTCGGTGCGTTCGGCGTCTTCGGGTCGTGGGGACACCCACAGCGCGGCGCTGATCCGATCGTCCTTCGCCGCGGCCTCGACGCAGAGTTCGTTGAAGGAGAACGCGATCGCCGGGTCGGGGACACCGTAGTTCGGGATCACCAGCGCGCGTTCGGTGCCTTCGCGGTCCAGATCGGCCAACAGCTCGCCGATCGTCGCGCGGGCGCCGATCGCGGGGGCGACCGGTGGGCCGCCGTAGAACGGGTACGCCGGCAGCACGCCCAGGTGCCGGTGGGCGTCGTTCGTCCACCGCATCACGCCACCGTCCGCGGAGCGACCCAGTCGTCATCGGCCGGGTAGGTGCTCACCGGCGTGCCCGAGATCCACCGGACGTCTCCCCGGCCGCCACCGGTGATCCGCCGCGTCAGGTACTCCGCGTCCGCGGCGACACCGCAGAACCGGCCGGACCCCCAGGTGTGCTGCCACGGCAGGCCGATGAAGTACAGCCCGGGACAGCTGGTGACACCGCGGTGGTGTGTCGGGTAACCCTTGCCGTCGAACACCGGGACGTCGATCCAGCGGTGGTCGCGACCGAACCCCGTGCACCAGACGACCGCCGAAAGGGCTTCCGCGTCGAGGGTGCGAGGCCCCTCCGGCGGTACCCACACCGGCTGGTAGCGCTCTTCCGGCGGCGCCGTGATGCCCCGTTGCCCGATGAAGGCGTCGATCGAATCCTTGATGCCCTCGGAGACCGCGTCCGCGGCGTCGAGGTTGCGGCGCAGGTCGTCCGCGAAACTCAGCTGTCCACTTCGGACACCGAGCAGCCTGCCGTAGAGCTGCATGCCTTCGGTGGCGAACGCACGCAGGTCGATGTCGTGCCCGCCGTCGCGGCCGGTGACGTAGTGGTTCGCCCGGAACCGCACGGCGTCCGCGTCCGCGAACTCGTCGATGGCCCTGGCGTAGTAGCCCATGTCGTCGAGCCAGGCGACGACGTCCCGGCCGCGGTAGCGCCGGGCCACCCGCGGCGCCGACCCGACGGCGAGGTGCACGCGGCGCCCGGCCAGGTGCAGGTCCTCCGCGACCTGGCAGCCGGACTGCCCGGTCCCGACGACCAGCACCTCGCCGTCCGGCAGCTGCGCGGGGTTGCGGTACTCGGCCGAGTGCAGCTGGACGACGTGCTCGGGCAGCCGCTCGGCCGGCCGCGGCTTCAGCGGCACCTGGTAGGGGCCGGTGGCCAGCACCACGTGGTCGGCGGTCAGTTCCCCGGCCGACGTCGTGAGCCGGAACCCGCCACCGGCCAGCTGCCGCAGCCGCGTCGCTTCGACACCCTCGCACAGCGGGACGTCGAACTCCTTCACGTACGCCTCGAGGTAGGCGACGATCTCGTCCCGGCCCATGAACCCGTCCGGATCATCGCCCGCGTAGGGGAATCCGGGCAGCCGGCATTGCCAGTTCGGCGTGACCAGGCAGAAACTGTCCCAGCGGCGGGTCCGCCATTCGTGCCCCGCGCGCTCGCGTTCGAGCACCACGTGCCCGACCCCGGCGGTGGTCAGGCAGTGGGACATCGACAGTCCCGCCTGGCCGCCGCCGACCACGATCACCGGCCGGTGCAGGCCGTCGAGCTGGAAGTTCATGCCGATCAGTGCACCGGCGAACCATTTCCGGACGGTTTCATCCGGAACACCGGCGTGTTTCCAGGCCGCCGCAGCGTGACAACTTCCCCCGGCGCCGCTTAACATTCACCCGCCCGGGGTGGCCGGTCGCCGGCCTCGCCGGAGAACTCAGACCAGGGGCTCCCCGCCGTCGACGGCGAGCGAAACCCCTGTCAGGAAAGCGTTTCCCAGCGCGAACACGACCGCTTCGGCGATTTCCTCCGGACGCCCGATGCGCCGCGCCGGGCTGGTGCTCGCGCGGGCCGCGAACAGCGCCGCCTTCTTCCGCTCGCCGAGACCGTCGTAGGCGCCGGTGTCGATCGTGCCCGGGGAGATGGCGTTCACCCGCCGCGGCGCCAGCTCCACCGCCAGGCCGCGCACCAGCGCGTCCACCGCCGCGTTCGTGGCACCGACGGCCAGCATGCCCGCGGCGGGCTTCCGTGCGGACGAACCCGAGAAGAAGACGAACGAGCCGTCCTCGGGCAGGCGTGGTGCGAAGTGTTTCGCCAGCAGCAGCGGGCCCAGCACCTTCACGTCGAACGACCTGAGCACGACGTCGTGCTCGAGTTCCGCCAGCGCACCGCGGGCCCGGGCCGACGCGGTCGACACGACGTGGTCGACCCGGCCGAGCTCCTCGGCCAGCGCCGCGACGGAAGCCTCGTCGGCCAGGTCGACGTACGCGGTCTCGATGCCCGGGTCGGCGTAGGCCCCGGCCAGTGCCGCTCGGTCCCGCCCGGCCGCCACGACCTGCGCCCCGGCCACCCGCAGCGCTGACGTCACCGCCCGGGCGATGCCGCCGCCGCGGCCGACGACGAGGACTTTGCGGCCTTCCAGCGAAGCCATCTCAGTTCCCTTCCGGAACGCGCGAGCGCAGCTCGTCGGGGTCGAGCCCACGGTCGATGCCGTGCGGGGTGACCGTCTGGCCCGGTTCGAGGACGAGCTTGCGGCCGTCGAGGGTCACCTCGACGACGTCGGGCTCGAACGACACGAACCCGGACACGCGCTCGACCTCGGGCCACGCCTCGGGGTACGACCAGGCCGCGCGCCGGCCGGATCCGATGTCGAAGTAGCCGGCCAGTCCCTTGTACGGGCAGAACGTCTCGCCCTGCACCGGCGTCAACGCCGCCAGGTCGATGTCCTCGCGCGGCACGTACCAGCGCGGCGCGAACCCCGACTCGTAGAGCACGACCGGGCGCCTCGTCTCGGCGACGACTCGGTCGCCGTCGCGCACGACGAGGTGCCGGGAGGTCCGCCGGATGTCGATGCGGTGGTACGGGTCGGCCGCGTGCCCGACGATCCGCTCGTCCTCTTCGTAGAAGGCGTCCATCGCCCGCCAGGCGAAGGCGACGCGGTCGCGCAGGACGTCCGCGTGGCCGGGGAGATCCGGGTACCGCCAGGCCGCGTGCGGCGCCGCCTGGCCGCCCGCCCGCACCGTGAACCACTCGGCCGGGCCGAGCTCGGGGTGGTTCGTCGTCCGGTTCTCGGCCGCCAGCACGTCTTCGCGGACGTCGGCGACCGGGAAGTACGCGACCGGGTAGCGCCCGGGTTCGTGCAGCAGGACGACGTCCTCGCTGTCGGCCACCCAGTCGCCGCCGAACCGCACGCGCATCCGCCGCCGCAGCGGCTCGGCGAACAGCAGGCGCTCGGGCAGTGGCTGCTCGACCAGGAAGTGACCCACCGCCCGGGTGGCCAGTGGTCCTTGCTGCCAGGCCAATCCCATGACCATCTCCTAACCCTTATAAGTCAGTTTGATGGTTAGACATGGAAGCAGCGCATGCTGTAACCTGTCAAGCATGGGTTTGGAGGTTAGGTTGACGACGACCGACGAGGCGCTGCTGCTCGACCTGCTCAACACCACCCCGGTCCGGGACGGCCGGGCCGGGGACGACCTCGCCGGCCCGCGGGCGGGCCGGGCGTGGCTGGCCGGCCACGGGCAGCCGGCCACCGACGACGAGCTCCGCGCCCTGCTCGAAGTGCGCCCCGTGCTGCAGGCCGTCGTGCGCGGCGACGCCTCCCCCACCGCGGCCGCGCGGTTCGTCGACGGTGCGAGCTACCGGGCCGCTTTCGGCGACGACGGCGTCGAGTGGGTCCTCGACGTCCCGCCCGGCCGGTCCGCCGCCGCACGGGCCGTGCTGGCCTGGGACGCGCTCGCGAAGTCGAGCCCCGGCCGGCTGCGCCCGTGCGCCAACCCCGAATGCCGGCTGTTCCTGATCGACCACAGCAAACCCAACAGTGCCCGCTGGTGTTCGATGGCCGTGTGCGGCAATCGCATGAAGGCGCGGCGGCACTACCAGCGCACGCGGATCTCGGCCGACTGAAGCCGCCCGAAGGAGACGACCACCATGGCCCGCTTGGTGTCACTGAACGTCGGACTGCCCCAGGACGTGCCCTGGCAGGGGCGGACCGTCCACACGGGAATCTTCAAGTACCCCGTCGAGGGCCGCCGCATGGTCCGCCGGCTCAACGTCGACGGCGACGGCCAGGGCGACCTGGGTGGCCACGGCGGCGAGAACCGCGCGGTGCTCGTCTACCAGCGCCAGTCCTACGAACACTGGCGGCGGTTCCTCGGCCGCGACGACCTCGAGGACGGCCAGTTCGGCGAGAACTTCACCGTCGACGGCCTGCCCGACGACGAGGTGCACATCGGCGACCGGTACCGCATCGGCGAGGCCGAGTTCGAGGTCACCCAGCCGCGCGTCACGTGCTTCCGCGTCGGGATGCGCCTCGGCGAGCCGCGGATGCCCTCGCTGCTGGTGGCCCACCACCGGCCCGGCTTCTACCTGCGGGTCATCACCGAGGGCCACGTCCAGGCCGGCGACGAGATCGTCCGCACCCGGACCGGACGGCACGAACTGAGCGTCGCGGCCGTCGACGCCCTGCTCTACCTGCCCGGCCGCGACCGGGACCTGCTGCGCAAGGCCGTCGACGTCCCGGCGCTCAGCCCGGGCTGGCAGGGATCGTTCCGGGACCTGCTGGCGGAGGAGCCCCCGGCACCCCGCGGCTGGAGCGGGTTCCGGCCCCTGCGCGTCACCCGTGTGGTGCCCGAGAGCACGACGGTGGTCTCCTTCCACCTGGCCGCCGAGGACGGCGCGCCGCTCCCCCGGCCCGAGCCGGGCCAGTACCTCACCCTGCGCGTCCCCGGCGCCGCCGACCCGGCACCGGTCCGCAGCTACTCGCTGTCGGCGACGCCATCGGAGCGCGAGTACCGCATCAGCGTCAAACGGGACGGAGTCGTCAGCAGCTACCTCCACGCACAGCTGACCGCCGGCGCCGTCGTCGCCGTCGCGGCCCCGCGCGGCGACTTCGTGCTGGCCGAAGAGGACCGGCCCGTGGTCCTCGTCTCCGCGGGCATCGGCGTGACCCCGGTCCTGGCCATGCTGCACACCCTCGCCGCGAACCGGACTCCGCGGGAGGTCTGGTGGCTGCACACCACCCGGACCGCCGCCGAGCACGCGTTCGCCGCCGAGGCACACGCCTTGCTGGCGAGCCTCCCGCACGGCCACGAGCGCATCCACTACACCGCGGAACACGGCCGGCTGACCCGCGAGACGCTGTCGGACCTGCCGGTCGACGGCGCCGTCTACCTGTGCGGACCGGACGCCTTCATGACGGCCGTGCGGGAATCCCTGACCTCTCTGGGGTTCGACCCGGCACGTGTCCACAGTGAACTGTTCGGCGGCGTGTCCGCGATCAACCCGGGCCTCACCGGCGTCGTCCGCAAGACCCCGCATCCTCCGGCCGGCGCGGCCGGAGCGGGCCCCGCGGTCACGTTCGCGCGGAGCGGGCTCACGGTGCCGTGGAGCGACCGCTACCCCAGCCTGCTCGAGTTCGCCGAGGCGTGCGACGTGCCGACGCGCTGGTCGTGCCGCACCGGCGTCTGCCACACCTGCGTGACCCCGGTGCTTTCGGGCCGGGTGCGCTACGACACCGAACCGCTCGAACCGCCGGCGCCGGACGAAGCACTCGTCTGCTGCGCCCAGCCGCAGGACGACGTCGTCCTGGACCTGTGAGACCCGATCGAGGACCGCAGCTGTCCGCATCCGGTGGCAAGGTGGGCACCCTCAGCCCGACGACCGACGGAGCACCCCGATGAGCCGACACGTCCAGGTCACCTTCGACGCCCACGACCCGCGAGCGCTTTCGGCGTTCTGGCGCGAGGTGCTGGGCTACGTCCACCCCGCACCACCCGGCGTCGAGCTGCCCGAAGGCGCCGACCCCTTCGCCGCGTGGGACGAGTTCCTCGAGCGGGTCGGCGTGCCGGAAGAGCAGCGCACCAGCAGCTCCGCCGTCGAAGACCCCGACGGGCAGGGGCCGCGCCTGTTCTTCCAGCGGGTGCCGGAGGGCAAGACCGCGAAGAACCGGGTCCACCTCGACGTCCGGGCCGCGCCCGGCCTGCAGGGCGACGAGCGGATGGCGGCGCTCGAAGCGGAGTGCGCACGGCTGGTCGCCCTCGGCGCGGCCCGGGTCCGCCGCAGCGAACCCGCGCCGCCGCTCAGTGCCGGGTTCATCGTGCTGACCGACCCCGAAGGCAACGAGTTCTGCCTGGACTGAGCGGGTCAGGGTCCGTGTCAGCGCAGTGGCCGTCCGGTGTCAGGGCGGGAGGCGATCGTGGTTCTCGTGATCAGGTCATCGATCGCCCTCGCCACCACCGGACGCGTCACCGCCAGCGGGACGCCCGACACTTCGGAGAACACGATGCAGAAGCTCGACACCGCCGCCGTCGAGGCCCGGCCCGAACTGCAGCAGGCCGTCCAGGCGTTCGTCGACGCGGGATTCGCCGGGGCGCGGGTCCGCGTGCACGACGAACACGGCGACTGGACCGGGGGCGCCGGGGTCAGCGAGCTGGGCGGCACCGCCGAGCCGCCGGCGAACGGGCAGGCCTGGGCGGGCAGCGTCACCAAGACCTTCACCGCGACCCTGGTGCTGCAGCTGGTGGCCGAGGGCCGGCTCGGGCTGGACGACCCGGTGGCCGGGCACCTGCCCGAGCTCGGGCTGGACGCGCGGATCACGGTGCGGATGCTGCTGCAGCACACCAGCGGGCTGTACAACTACACCGGCGAACTCGGCGCCGACGGCGCGTTCGAGATGGGGCTGCCGTCCGTCGGCAAACCGTGGTGGACAACCGGTTCCACACCTACCACCCGGAAGAGCTCGTGCGGTTCGCGCTGGCCCGGCCGGCGCGGTTCGCACCGGGGACCGACCAGAGCTACTCCAACACGAACTACACGGTGGCCCTGCTCCTGATCGAGAAGATCACCGGCCGCTCCTACGCCGAGCAGGCGCAGCAGCGGATCCTGGGGCCGCTCGGCCTGTCGGGCACCGTGGTGTCGGCGACGTCGCCGCAGCTGCCCGGGCCGCACGCCCACGGCTACTACCGCTACCAGGACGCCGGCGAGTGGAAGGTGGTCGACGTCAGCCGCCAGAACCCGTCGCTGCTGGCCGGCGCCGGCCACCTCGTCTCGACGGCCGAGGACCTCGGCACCTTCATCTCGGCGCTCCTGGGCGGCCGTCTCCTGCCCGCCGGGCTGCTGGCCGAAATGCTGACGCCGCAGGGCAAACTCGGCCTCGGCCTGGGCATCTGGGTGCAGGACCTCGGCCACGGCACCATCGTCCACCACAACGGCAGCGCGCCGGGAGGCTACGGAGCGCTGATGATCGGCACGCCCGACGGCAGCAGGACCCTGACCGCCACCCTGACCACCGGGGAAAGCGACCCGGCCGGCGTGTTCCCCGCGGCGTTGGGCGGGCTCATCGGCGCGGTGTTCGGCTGAGCTGCCGGCCGGCGGGTCGTCCGACCGGGATGCCGCGGCGCGAAGCCTTGCCCGGCGCCCTCCACCGCCCGCACACTGTCGTCGTCGCTTCGGCACGGCAACGGGAGAGCGCCGATGACAGCGCACGGTCAGCCACCACTGTTCCCGTTCGACGAACCACCTTCGACCGATCCGGCCGCCGAGGCGCTCCGGCTGCTGCACACCGACCCGGTGCCCCTGGTCCGCTTGGCCGGCGGGCACCGGGTCCGGCTGGTCACCCGCTACGACGACGTCCAGCGCACGATGTCCGACCCCCGGATGAGCCGCGCCGCCCTGGCGACCCCGGACGCCCCCACCATCGTGCCCGGCCTGCAGTCGCCGGACATGATGCCGAACATGGACCCGCCCGACCACACGAGACTGCGTCGCCTGGTGGCCAAGGCGTTCACCGTCCGCAACGTGGAACTCCTGCGGCCGAGAGTGGAGGAGGTCGCGGCCGGGCTGGTGGACCGGATGCTGGCCGCCGGGCCGCCGGCGGACCTGGTCGGCGCGCTGGCCGAACCGCTGCCCGGCATCGTGATCTGCGAACTGCTCGGCATCGCCCGCGACGAGCGCGAACCCCTGCTCGCGTTCATCGAAGCCCTGTCCATCACGACCACGTTCGACCAGGAGGAATTCGCGGCGACCGGAGCGGTCGCCGCGTCGCACTTGCTCGGGCTGATCGAGCAGAAACGTCACCACCCGGGCGACGACCTGCTTTCCGGCCTGACCCAGGTGCACGACGAGGACGGCGATCGGCTCAGCGAAGCCGAGCTGCTGATCACCGTGATGCTGCTGATCGGCGCCGGCCACGAGACGACCATGGCGCAGCTGGCCAAGTCGGTGCTGTTGCTGTCCCGGCACCCGGACCAGTGGGAACGGCTGGTGGCGGAGCCGGATCTGGTGCCGAACGCGGTGGAGGAATGCTGCGGGTGGTCGCCCTGGGCCACGCCGGGCAGCCACGCATGGCGCGGGAGGCCGTGGACTTCTCCGGCCGGACCGTCGAAGCCGGCACCACGGTTTTCCCGGTCGTGAACGCGGCCAACCGGGACCCGGCCGTGTTCGCGGACCCGGACCGGTTCGATGTGGCTCGCGGCGAAGCGGCTCACCACCTGTCCTTCGGCCGCGGCCCGCATTTCTGCCTCGGCGCGCCGTTGGCCCGGATGGAACTGCAGGTGGCGTTGCGCGGCCTGGTGACGAGGATGCCCGGGCTGCGGGTGGCCGAGGGGGACGACGAGCTGGCCTGGCAGCCCGAGAGCCTGACCCGGGGACTCCGGCGGCTGCTGATCACGTGGTGACCGGGTGGAATTGCGTTGGTGCGCGCCTCATGATCGGGAACAATCGCCGGAATGGACATGCGCGCCCTTCTCGCCCGGATCGATCCGCTGGCCGCGCCGGCGCGCCGGCGGGTCCTCGCCGACACCGCACGCGCGCTGGCCGGTACCCCGGAGCTCGCCGCCCTGCTCGCGGAGCTGGCCGCCGTCCCCGGCATTCCCCGGGTCTGGGCCGCCACGATGGCCGTCGTCGCGGACGACGACACGCACCTGCGCCGCATCCTCGTCTCGGCCGACACCCGGGTCGCCGGTCTGGCGATGACCCACTGCGCCCACCGCGGCCGCCATCTCGACGTCCTGACCGCGGCACTCCCGACCGCGCCCCTCGCGTGGCGGCACACCCTCTACCGCGCCGTGCGCGCCACCGGCGCCACCACCTGGGCCGAAGCTCTCCTGCCCTCGGTGCGCGCCCGCTTCGGTGACCACGAGGCGGCCGCCGTGCTCCCCGCTTGCGAAGCCGGCACGGTGACGGCCTTGCTGCCGGAACTGGACTTCGCCGTGCCCAACCTCGCCGCGCTGGCCCGCCGGCACCCCGCCGTCGTGCTCGCGCACCTGCGGCGCCGGCTGGCCGTGGCCGGTGCCGCCGGCCGCAACGCCACCTGGGCGCGCTTCGGACCCGCGCTGAAGCAGCTGGTCCGGCACGACCCCGCCCAGCTCGTCGACCTGCTCGCGCACTCGGGACCGCCGACCGGGCTCCCGGCCGGCGCGAACCGCTGGCTGGCCACGGCGATCGCCGCCGATCCGGACCGGGTCGTCGCGATCCTCGCCGATCCCACGCGGCGCATCGGGTTCCAGCCGGGCCGAAGCACGGAACGGGCACTGCGGCGGGCATCGGACGAATCACTGACTTCGCTCGCGCGCACCTGGCTCACCGATGCGACACGGTTGGCGGCGTTGGTGCGCGCGCTTCCGCCCGGCCGGCGCGCCACCGTCCTGAGTGGCGCGTTGGGCGACCGCAACCTGCAGGAGGCCGGCCTGCCGATGACGGTGCTCGACGTCCTGCCGTGGCGGTCCCGGCACGAGCACGCCCGCCGGTTGCTCGCCACCCGCCCGGTGGCCGACGACCCCGACCTGCGCCGGCAGGCGACCGCCCGGCTGCCGTGGCCGGAAGCCGAACCGCTCCTGCGCGCCGCGACCGCCCGGCCGTCCGCCGCCGAGCGAGCTCTCGGCTACCCGCTTCTGATCGGCGCGGCGGCCGCGACCCGGGACCCGGACGTCGTCGCCGGCCTGCTGGCGTCGTTGCCCCGGCTGCCCAACGAACAGGACCCGGTCCGCCACGCCGCGCTCGCCGCCGTCGCCGCCATCCCGGGCTGGCTGCTGCGGTCGGCCGACCCGTCCGCCCTGGTGAAGCCGGCCACCGACGCCGTTCAGGCCAGGGACGCGTCGTGGGGTACCCGGCAAGCGGTCGGCACCACAGCCGTCACCCTCGTCCGCCAAGGCACGCTCACGGGGCAACCCGGCTTGGTCGAAAGCGGCCTGCGGATCTTGGAGCTGTCCGGCGGCCACGCGCACACCCTCACCCTGCACCGGCTCGACCAGTCCCTGCCCCGCGGCGCCGAGCACGTCGTGTGGGCGGCGCTGCGGCCGCGCATCGCCGCCGACGCCCGCGCCGGCCGCTACGACCTGGTCCTGTCGCTGGCCGCGGGACTGCACCGGCGGGCCTGGCCGATGGCCGACCTGCAGGCGGTCCTCGGCGAAGCGACCCGCGCGGCCGAGGACCACACGGTCCACCGGGCCCTCGAGCTGTGGCTGGCCCCGCCCGCGACCCGCGACGAACGCGTCGAGGCCGTGCTGCGGCGCGACTCCTCCACGATCACGGTGACCGCCGTGGCGAACGCGGTCGGCGGACGCCGGACCGACCTGCTCGACCGCGTCCTGGACCGGCCACCGCGGGGACGGTTCGCCACCCGCGGTGGCCGGCTGGTGCCGGCCTTCGGCGGGTCGGCGTGGCACTGGCTGCCGCGTCAGGTCGCCCGCTACGCCGAACTGCTGGCCGACCTCGCCACCGCGCCCCGCAAGCCGGTCTGGGAGCGGGTCTCCGCCGTGCAGCGGCTGGCCGGTCTGCCCGGCGCCCGCATCGAAGACGTGGAGCCGTTCCTGCAGGACGACGAAGTCGCCGTGGTCGAGGCCGCGCTGGCCGGGCTGGCCTGGGTCGATCGGCCCGGCGAGGCACTGGGCACGTTGCTCGGCCACGCCGACACCGACCGCGCCCGGGTCGCGGTGTACGCGGCCGGCCGGGCCGCCCGGACCGTCCCGCCCGCCGAATTGGGGGCCGCGCTCCGGCCGGTGCTGGCCGGCAAGAAGGTGACCTCGCGCAAGGAGGCGATCCGGCTGCTCGCCGAGCACCGCGTGCCGGGCGCGGCCGGCGAACTGGCCGCGCTGTGGGCGGACCCGGACCTGCACCGCGATCTCCGCCGCGCCATCGTGTCGGCCGCGCGCCGGCTGCTCGACGACGAACGCGCGTGGCAATGGCTCACCGAAGCGACCGCGATGGCCGCGGTGGCCACGGCGGTGACCGAAGCCGACCCGCTGACCATCGCCGAGCACCACCGCGCGCCGTACGGCGCGCTGGTGCGGACCGTGACGGCAAGCGCCGACTCGGACACCGCGCGGATCGGCTTGGCGGCGTGGCCCGCGTGGAGCGTCTGGGACCGCGCAGGACCCGCTGCGGTGGTCACCCTGATCGGCGACCTGACGAGCACCGCGACGTGGCGATACGCGCTCGACGCGCTGCTCACCGCGTGCGCGGTCACCGGTGACCCGGCACCGGTGCACGACGTGGTCACGACACTCGTCGAACAGGCCGGCGTGGCCGTCGCCGGGCGGGACCAGCCGGCGCGGCAACGGCTTCGCCTGTTCCTCGTCCGTTTCGCCGCCCGCCTGGACGCCGGTGGCGACGCGATGCGCGCGGCGGCGGAGCAGCTGTCGATGACGCTGGCGGAACGGGCGGAGTACCGGACGGACGCGCTCCTGCTCGCCGTCAGCGCCCTACCCCGCCGCGGCGACCTGCTGCCGGCCCTCCGCCGGATCGCTGCCCTCGCCGACCGTCCCACAGCGGCGTGGCAAGTGGCGGACCGGCTCGCGGCCTGGCTGGCCGGCCACGATCCCGGCCGCTCCGAGCTGTTCGACGCCGCGCAAGCCCTGACGGCGAGCCCGGCGGAGGCGTTGCTGGCAGCGAGTGTCGCGAGCCAAGCCGGCCCGCACGCCGGCTGGCCACGTCCGTGGCGCGAGCGGGTATCGGCACTGCGTGATCACCCTGACGCCGACGTCCGCGAACGCGCGTCGCACATCGTGCTCGCTCCCGAGTGACGAGCCCGTGCGGGATTACGCCGGGTTCTCCGCGACGGCGAGGTAGTCCGTGTAGATCTGCGGTGAGCCGGAGAACGAGGCCAGCTGCTTCCACTCCTCGTACATCTGCTTGGTGTCGCGGTGGGCGGCCGCGAACTCCGCGGCCTCGCCGGTGGCGATGTCGGGCTCGGGGTAGAAGACGTCCAGCGCCTCCAGGCTCGCGATCTCCATCATCATCACGTACTGGTCGAGGCGGTTGCCCCGCTCGCCCTTGAGCACGTGGAACCGCCAGTCCGGGTAGTCGTCGATCCGGTGGTGGTTCTCGGCGATGAAGCGGTCGAACACCTCCTCGGTCACCCCGGCGCGCAACGCCAGGTTGTGGATCCCGATGACCCGGGCGACGGGCTCCTCCCCCGGGCGGTCGCGGTAGCGGGGGCCGGGCGTGACCGTGCTCCGCGGATTGTCGGCCAGCAGCCGGTAGTCGGTGAACAAGGTCGGCAGCTCAGCGAACGTGCCCAGCCGCCGCCACCGCGCCAGCACCGCCTCCGCCTCCGGGTGCCGCGCCCAGAACTGCCGCGCCGAGTCGGTCTGCTCGCCCCGGGCCGTGACGTAGCGGTCGCGCTGCTCGGCGCTGTCGATCTCGTACAACATCAGGTACTGCCCGGTCCGCTCTCCGCGCAACCCGCGCAGCAGAGTCCACCGCCACCCCGGGTACAAGGGCAGGTGAACGCCTTCGCCGCGCACGAAGGTCTCGAACTCCTCCGGCGTCACCCCCGCCTCGGTGTCGATGGCGATGTACTGGAAGGTGAACACCGACGAGCGTCCCATTTCACGTCCAATCCTCGGGCCGGGAACGGGATCGCGCGTCCGGCAGGCACGACTCCCCTGCACCACATCCTGCCCGCTCCAGAGCAACGGTGCGCTTCCGGTCGACAGCCCTACCGGGATGGATCCGAAACAGGCGCCGGTTGGTCGTTCCGAGTCGCCCGATCACGCAGGAGCGCGGCGGCCCGCGCCGACCATTCGTGGTGTTCCTGCTCGAACCGCCGGCCGCGCAAGCACGTCAGGTAGGGCCCGATCGGAGATCCGTGGCGCAGGTAGGTTTCCTCGTCGAGATCCCCGCGCAACCGCCGCAGGATCTTGTCGAGGAGCTCCACTTTGGCCGCGGCTGCCGCGGCGCGGTGCTCCAGTTGCGCGATCACCGGTGCCGCGTCGACGTGGTCGACGGCCTGGACCTTGACCAGCAGGTCGTCGCGGATGAACGACGGCTTGCCCACGGCGGCGGCGAAGTCCGCCAGCTCGGCGAGGCCGGCGTCGGTGACCAGGAACAGCCGCTTGGTGGGCCGGGTTCGCTGGACCACTTCCCGGCCGCTGATCAACCCGTCCTTCTCGAGCTTGGCCAGCTCCAGGTAGAGCTGCTGCGGCCGGGCGTACCAGAAGTTGGCGACGCCCACGTCGAACGCCTTGGCCAGCTCGTAGCCGCTGTACTCGCCGGACAGCAACGCCGCGAGCACAGCATGCCGCAGACTCACCGGCGCCTCTCTTCCTCGTCGACATGGGGGCGAGCCCATCATAGCCATGGTTATGATTAGTCATTATTATGACTAGGAGGACGTGTGACAGTCAGCGGCCCGTACCTGCGCTACGTCGCCTTGGGTGACAGCCAAACCGAGGGCGTCGGCGACGGTGACGACACCGCGGGCCTTCGAGGATGGGCCGACCGGCTCGCCGAACGCCTCACCGCCGACAACCCCGATCTCCAGTACGCCAACCTCGCCGTCCGTGGCCGCCGCGCGGACGAAGTCCGGTCCGAGCAACTGGAGCCGGCTCTGGCCCTGCGCCCCGACCTGGCCACCGTCGTCGCCGGCGTCAACGACCTGCTGCGGCTCCGGGTCGAGACCGCCACGGTGGCCGCTCACCTGGAAGCGATGTTCGCCGCGCTCACCGACGCCGGAGCCCGCGTGGCGACGCTGACCTTTCCCGACATCACCAGGGTCATCCCCCTCGCCCGACCGGTTCGCTCCCGCATCCTCGACATCAACGACCGGATCCGCGCCGCGGCCGCCCGGCACGGAGTCGCCGTCGCGGAGATCGCCCGGCACCCCTCCGTCGCCGACCGCCGGTTCTGGAGCGAGGACCGGTTGCACTGCAGTCCCCTGGGGCACCAGCTGATCGCCGACGCGGTCGCGCACGCCCTGCGGGTGCCGGGCAGCGACGATTCCTGGAACGAACCGGCGCCATCGTTGCCCACCCCACCGTCAACCCCGGGGCGCGCCACCGCCGAACTGCGTTGGGCAGCCACCTTTCTCGGCCCCTGGCTCGGCAGGCGTCTGCGCGGCCAGTCTTCCGGGGACCAGCGCACGGCGAAACACCCTCAACTGCACCGCATCGAGGCACCGCGGAGTTGAGTCTTACCGGCGAGCGATCTGGAAGGTGAAATCGAGCCGGCGCCATTCGCCGTCGACGGCCCGGCCATCGGGCGTCGGGCCGGTTCGGGGTTCGAAGTTCACGACGAGGTCGTCCTTGACGCCGAATACGGCGTCGGAATCGAGGTACTTGCCGCCCGCGACGAAGAGCTGGGTGATCAGGCGCCGGCAGCCCTCGGCCGCGATCATGAAGTGCAGGTGCGGGGCGCGGTAGGGGTGCCGTTCGGTCGCGGCCAGCATCGCGCCGACCGGGCCGTCGGCCGGGATGGGGTAGTCCGAAGGCAGGATCGACCAGAACCGCAGGCGGCCGGCCCGGTCGGTGCGGAGCCGTCCGCGGAGGACCGGCCCGTCGAGGTCGGGCAGTTGCACGTCGTAGAATCCGTCCTCATTGGACTGCCAGACGTCCACGACCGCTTCCGCCACGGGCTCGTCGTCCGTGTCGGTGATCAGCACGTCCACCCACAGCGGGGTGCCGGGCATCCCCGCGGCGATGTCGGCGCCCTGTTCCAGTTCGGGTGGGCCGTCGACGTAGAAGGGACCGAGCACCGCGGACGGGGTGGTGTCGGGGGTGCGGGAGTTGGTGAGGACGTCGACGACGCTGGACAGGCCGAGCGTGTCCGACAGCAGCACGAACTCCTGCCGGGTGGCATCGCAGAGCTGCCCGGTGCGGGTCAGGAACTCGATGCCGTACTGCCATTCGTCCTGGGTCAGGTCGTTGTCGATCGCGAAGGCGTGCAACCGCGGAACCAGGTCCTGCAGCAGCGCGCGCAGCCGCGGATCGGGGGTGCCGGCGAAGGTCGACACGACCTGGGCGGTGAGCCGGTCCAGCACCGACGTGCCGGTGGGCTCGGGACGCTCACCGGCCCAGGCCCGGCGCAGCAACCGCGCGACGCCGTCCCGGGTCGGCTCGGCGGGATTCGGGTACGGGGCGGCGGTGGCGAGTCCGGCCGCGCGGTCGAGGTCCGACTCGGCCAAGCCGAGGTCCCGCAGTGACGTCGGCCCGCCGGCCTCGACGACCAGGTCGTACACGGCCGCCGGGGCGTCGGTGGCGCCGAGCGCGTCGGCGATGCGGCGCATCGCCTCGGGTGCCGCGGCGGCGTTGTAGGCCATGACGTGCGGGAGCACGACGGCGTGCGTCGGAGCGTGGGGAAGGCCGAAGCTGCCGCCGAGG
Organism: Amycolatopsis sp. NPDC003731; assembly: GCF_053586895.1. Lineage (NCBI taxonomy): Bacteria > Bacillati > Actinomycetota > Actinomycetes > Pseudonocardiales > Pseudonocardiaceae > Amycolatopsis > Amycolatopsis sp. NPDC003731. The sequence goes on from NZ_JBSFNC010000019.1 coordinate 65,936, forward strand.
GTGTGGCAGAGCTTGTGGTGCAGGCCCATGCCGACCGCGCCGAGGCAGGTTCCGGCGAGCCAGGCGCCCTGCAACAGTTCGGTCCGCGCTTCGACGCTGTCTTCGGCGAGCCCGCGGAGTCCGCGTGCCAGCCGCCCGATGGCGTCGAGCGCCATTCCGTCGATGACGGGGTTGGCGTCGGGCGAGTAGAGCGCCTCCACGGCGTGCGCGAGCGCGTTCACGCCACTGGTCACCGCGATCGGGACGGGCAGTCCCCGGGAAAGCTCGACATCGTAGATCACGGTCTCGGGCAGGATGTCCGGCGATGAGCGCGTCGTTTTGACCCCGTCCGCCGTCTCGCCCAGGACCGGGGTGACCTCCGATCCGGCGTAGGTGGTCGGCAGGATCACCTGGTCGACCCCGGTGCGGACGGCGAGGGCCTTGGCCAGCCCGGTCGTCGAACCGCCGCCGACCGCCACCACGCAGTCCGCTCCGGCCTCCCGGAGCAGCGCGAGGGCCTGCTCGGTGACCGCCACCGGGGTGTGCATGGCGGCGCCGTCGAAGCGGCCCGCGGCGAGTGGGCCGAGGACCTTCTCGACCCGGTCGCCCGGTTCCGCCAGGTCCGGGCCGGCCAGGACGATCGCCCGGGACCGGCCGAGCCGTTCGACCTCGGCACGGACCTGCTCGAGGGTGCCGGGCCCGAAGACGATGCGTGCGGGCCGAGCCGTGTAGGTGAACATTCTCCGGGCCTCCTCAGGCGCGGTCGAGCAGGCGGGCGAGTGCCTCGGTGAGCGCTTTTTCCGGATCGGCGGGCAGTTCGTGGGCCCGCCAGCCGACGTGGGCGTCCGGCCGGACGAGCACGCACCCGGATTCGGTGACCTCGCGCAGCCGCGACCAGTCGTCGTAGACGTCGGTGTACTCGCGGCCGGGGCCGATCACGTGCGCCTCGATGTCGACACCGAGCGACCGGGCGGCGCCGGTGGCGGCCTCCGCCCAGGCCTGCCCGGAGATGCCGGTGAGCACGGCGAACCGGCCCTTGCCGGCGATGTCGTGGGTGCTGACCCGGTGCCCGCCGTGGCCGAGCCAGCAGTGCGGCAGGCGCGCCCCCGGCCAGGTGGTCGGGTGGTAGTACAGCTCGGGATCGCGGGTGAACTCCGGCTCGGGCGTGTCGTCGCCCACCACCGCGCGGGAGACGTACCGCTGGCCGAGTTCGACACCGTGGGCGTTGAACTCGTAGTCCTTCAGCTCCAAGGCCTCCCGCAGCGCGGCCCGCTGCGCGGCCGCCTCCGGGGTGTCCTCGGTCCGGGCCCGCATGTTCGCGATCTGCTCGGCCGGGTCGTCGGTCGCGGTGAACCCGAGGGCGTCGAAGATCGGGCCGAACTCCTCGATGGACTTGTTGGCCCGCACCACGATCTGCTTGCCGACCGGGGCGCGCTCGGCGTCGTAGCTGTCGAGCAGCCCCTCCCCCGCCTTGCCGGACAGCACCGCGGCGAGCTTCCAGGCGAGGTTGTAGGAGTCCTGGATGGACGTGTTGGAGCCCAGGCCGTTCGACGGCGGGTGCCGGTGCACGGCGTCACCCGCGCAGAACACGCGCCCCGTCCGGTACCTGGTGGCGTACATCTTGTTGTTGCCCCACAACGAGGTGGAGCGGATGGTGACCGGGATGGTGTCGTCGCCGACCAGGTCGTGCACGATCTTGGTGGCCATGGCGTCGTCGACCCGCGGGGGCGGCCGGCTGATGTCGTAGCCCCAGACGACGAGCCACTCGTCCCACGGCCGGACCATGCGCACCAGGCCCATCCCGATGCCGCCGATGTCCGACCCCGGCTGCAGCACCCAGTACAGCACGCTCGGCCGGTGCTCGACGTACTTCGTCAGGTCGGCGTGGAAGACGATGTTCATGCTCCCCGCGAGATCCATCTGTCCTTCGAAGGGGAGCCCGATGTCGCGGGCGACCTGGCTGCGGCCGCCGTCGGCGCCGATCACGTACTTGGCGCGGATCGGGTAGGTCTGACCGGACAGCCTGTCCCGCACGGTGACGGTGACGCCGTCGTCGTCCTGCTCCAGCGACAGGTACTCGGTGTCGAACCGGATCCGGCTGCCGCGCTCCGCGGCGTGCCCGATCAGGATCGGCTCGAGCAGGGTCTGCGGGAGGTCGCAGTTCTCGGACGGGCTGGCCAGCGTGTAGTCGGCCTTGCGGGCCGGGTGCGTCCCCCAGGTCCGGACCCGGCCGATCTCGTCGCCGGCGAGGCTGGTGCAGAAGACCGTGTCGCCCATCAGCCCGGCGGGCGTGCCCTGCGCCTTGACGTCGGCTTCGATGCCCATGTCGCGCAGGATTTCCACGGTGCGCTGGTTGGTGATGTGCGCGCGCGGGGTGTTGGCCGTCCACCGGTACTTGGTGATCACCAGGTGGTCCACGCCGTAGGTGGCGAGGAACAGCGCGGCCGAGGCGCCCGCCGGCCCGCTGCCGATGACCAGGACGTCCGTGGTGACTTCGCCGGGGTTGTCAGGGTTGTCGCTCACGCTGCCTCACCTCTGGGTCCGCATCGACCGGTGGAACGAGTATGCGAACCGGCCGGCCATACGTCCAATACGAAGTCACCGTCGCTGATATAGCCTCAGAATATGGATCTGCGCGCGCTGGAGTGCTTCGTGGCCGTCGCCGAGGAAGGCTCGGTCAGTCGTGCGGCCGCAGCACTGCACATGACCCAGCCTCCGCTGAGCGTGCGGCTCCAGACGCTGGAACGCGAACTCGGGGTGCCCCTGCTGATCCGCCACGGCCGCGGAGTCGAGCTGACGGCCGCGGGCCGGGCGCTGGCGGAACGCGCTCGCCGCCTGCTTTCCGAGCTCCACACCACGACCGAAATGGTGCGCACCATCGGCCTCGGCACCCGGGGTCGGCTGACCGTCGCCGTCGGCCACACCGTCTCGCCCCGGCTGCTGCCCCACCTGATCGGCGGCACCGTGCTCGGACCCGGCGTCGACCTCGTCCTCACCGAAGACTCCGATTCCGACGTGGTCGAGCGGGTCCACCGCCGCGACGCGCACGCCGGCCTGCTCCACCTCGAACCCGGCGGCCCCGGCCGGACCCGCCACGCGGCGAGCCGGGCCCGGGCGCTGGAAGTCGCGGTGGTGGCCCGCGAGCCACTCGTCGCGGTACTGGCCCGGACGCATCCCGCCGCCGGCCAGGAACGCATCGACCTGGCCGAGCTGGGCGGCGAACGGGTGGTGGTCACGGCCGAGGCCGCAGCGGGGCTCGCCGCCCACATCCGCGCCGCCTGGGCCGGCACCGGGCATTCGTCCGACGCCCGCCGCGATGCGACCTCGGTCATGCACGCGCTCGCCCTCGTGGAGGCCGGCGCCGGCGTGACCCTGCTGCCCGCCCAGTACAGCTCGATGCTCTGGCCGGGTTTGATCGCGCGACCGTTGCGCCGGCACACCGCCGTCGTCGAAACCGCCGTCTGCTGGCGCCCCGACGAGGACTCGCCGGTCCTGCGCCGCTTCCTCCGGACGGCCCTGTCCACCCCCGAACCCGACATGCTGGGCCCGGAGCACGCCAGGCACGGCTGGGCGCCGCCCACCGGCGATCCGCAGGACGCGCTCTAGCCGGAGGTCGTGGGCACGTCGATCTATTCGAAGTGTGCCAACAGAGCCGGGTCGTCGATCGCATCCCGGCCGGCAACCTGCGGCGGCCGCGCTTTCGGGTCAGAGGAAGGCCACGCCGGCGGTGCTCCGCAAAGTCACCGCGGGCACGTGGAACCGCGACCTCCCGACGCTGGCTCGCTCCTACGCAACCGCCGGAGCGCTCGAAGCGGAAGCCATGGTCGTCGGTATCACCACGAAGAACCCCGAAAAGCGGCGGGCACGAGAAGGACACGTTCCCCGGCTGGGGCCCATGATGCCGATGAACGTCGTCAAGGTCGCTGTGTCCGGGATCGGCGGGCCGGACGACATCTTGTCCTCGCTGACGTCGGCGTGGACGCCGTCTTGGCCGCCGGTCACCCGAAACCGGCGACGACCCGGTGGCCGTGGTGCACTCCCTCGTCGCGGCCGCGACCCGGCGGTGGAGCTGATGGCCACATAGCACGCATCCTGAGCTGTGAGCTGCAGGTTGTAGCGGACGGCGCATGCCGGGCGACTGCGAGGTATGGATATCGAGTTGGCGGACGCGGTGGCATCGGTGCGGGACGAGTTGCTGGAGGCCGCGGCGCGAGGAGCGGGTGCGGATGTGGAGTTCGCGGTGGGGCCGATCGAGCTGGAGTTCGGGGTGGAGCTGCGCCAAGACGCCAAGGTGAAGACAGGCTTCAAGGCATGGGTTGTATCAGGGGATTTCGAGGCGGGAATCGCCCGTGGCCGGATACACAAGGTGAAGCTGACGCTGACGCCACGATCGTCGGGCGGTGGTGATCTGTTGGTGGCGGGCGACTCTGAGCGAGCCGCGGGGCCGGGTGATGTGTCGGGCACTCGAGGACGTTGAGCGGTGGAGGATGGCGGTGGAGTGGAATCGAGTCGCGGCCGTTACCGGACCAGGCGGCCCGGGGTCGGGGTACGTGGTCGGGCCCCGATTGGTGCTGACCTCGGCGCACGTGGTGGCCGCGGCGGACTCAGCGGTGACCGTGTTTCGGCCGGGCCGCGCGGGTGTTTTCACGGCGACCGTGGCTTGGTGCGGTCGCCCCGGCGGAGATGACGACGCGGCGTTGGTCGTGGTGAATGATTCCGAATGGGTGCCGGTCGAGACGGCGCGGGTGGGCTGGGGCCGGACGGTGACGCACCGGCCTGGTCTTCCGTGTGAGTGTTGGGGTGTGCCGAATCTGGTGCAGCGGGCCGGGCGCGCGATCGAGGTGGCGCAGTTGTCCGGCACGCTGAATCCGGGCGATCACTTGGTGAGCGGCCAGTACGTCATGAACGTGGACAGCTACCCCCCGGTGGGCCGGTCACCCTGGGGCGGGATGTCCGGCGCGGCCCTGTTCTGTGGCGGCTTGCTGGCTGGTGTGATCACGCTCGATCCGGCGGGGCGAGCCCATGCGGCGCTGACGGCGGTGCCGGTGTCGCTGCTGTTGTCCGATCCCGAGTTTGCAGCGGTGGTGAACGCGCACAACGAGGTGGCTGAGACCTGGTGTGACGCGATCGAATTGCAGCCGTTGGCCGAGGCACTGTCCACGGCTGGTGCCGAATCGGTGCAGTCTCCGGCGGGCCTGCTTTCGCCGCATCGGGCGGTGGTTCCATTCCGCGGCCGCGGAGCGGTTCTGGCGGACCTGGCCACGTGGGCGTATTCCCCCGGGATAGGAGCGTGGTTGCTGCATGGGCCGGGCGGCCAGGGCAAAACCCGGCTTGCGCGCCGCTTCGGTGAGCAGCTCACCACAGAAGGCTGGGCGGTGGTGTGGCTGAACCGTGCCGTCGAGGCCGACCGATTACGCGTGTTTGCGGACACCCAGGTGCCGGTGCTGGTGGTAGTCGACTATGCAGAGAGCCGCACCGAGCAGTTGGCCACGTTGGCGACGATTGTGACGGGCCGGGAAGGTTCGGTTCCGGTGAAGATCCTGCTGCTGGCCCGGGCTGCCGGCGCCTGGTGGCAGAATCTGCCCGCCTTGGGCGAGGCGATGCGTGATCTCGCCGAACTCACTCGGGTCAGATCGCTCGATGCGCTGGACGACGACGTGCAAGGGCGGACCGCAACCTATCAGGCGGCGGTGGCCGCGTTCGTTGCAGCGGGAAGCATGATCACCGGTCTGGACCGCACGTTGTGGGCGGAAGCGGCAGCAAAGCTTGCCGACGGCGCGCTTCCGGAGCCAGACAGGAACCACACCGTGCTGGCGGTGCAAATGACCGCATTGGCCGATCTCCTCGACGCGGCGCACACTCCGCAACAGGCCACCAACGACGCCGGCTCACCGCGGGGGCCGGAGGATCGGCTGCTCGATCACGAACGCGGCTACTGGCTCACCACCGCCAGGGCCTACGGGCTCCTGCCTGGGCTGGGACTTGCGACATTGGGTGACTTGGTTGCCGCGACCGTCCTGCTGAACCCGAGCGATATCGAGGACATCGGCGGTGTGCTCGCACTCGTACCGGCGCTTGTCGACCAGACACGGGAGCGACGCGAAGCCGCACGGGCGTGGTTGATCCATCTTTACCCCGACAGCGCCGACAGCGGTTTCGGGGGGTTGACCCCCGATCGGCTTGCCGAACGACTGATCGGGCGGCTGCTGCTGGACCGTACTCGACCATCGGTCGTCGATGCCCTGGCTTCGCACGTCGACAAAGCACAGGCGGAGTGGCTGCTGACCGTGTGCGCCAGGGCCGCTGCCCACGCGGTGTTCCGCACCACCGTGAGTGATGCCGTTACCGAACTGTGCCTCCGTCACCCGAATACGCTGCTGATACCGGCCGTCGACACCGCGACACGAGTCGAGAAACCGGTTCCACTGATCCGGGCGCTCGAGCAGACCGCGGCCAATCCGAACACGAGCCTCGCAGACCTCGAACGTCTGTTGGACGCCTTCCCCGAGCACAGCCTGGTCCTTGGGGATTCAGCAGTTACCCTTGGACAAGAGATCCTGGCACGGTCCCGATCGACGACATTACGGGGACGCGCGGCCACCGACTCCGCCTTGGCCAACCATTTGAACAACTTAGGTTTTTGGCTGGGTGAAGTCGGACGCCAAGAGGAGGCACTGGCTGCGATCACCGAGGCTGTTGAAATTGGCCTACGGTTGACCAAGTGGCGACGCACTGCACACCTTCCCACCCTCGCCGTGAGCCTGAACAATCTCGCGGTCCAGTTGAATGAAAGGGGGCGCCGAGAGGAAGCACTGACTGCGATCATCGAAACTGTCAAAATCTACCGCCGCTTGGCCAAGCGGCGGCACACCGCCGACTTGCGCAACCTCGCAGGCGGCCTGAGTAATCTCGCGACATGCTTGGCCAGACTGGATCACGAGGAGGAGGCACTTGCTGCGATCACCGAAACCGTCGACATCCGTCGACGACTGTCCGAACGGCAGCCCGACAGATACCTCCCCGATCTGGTCGGCAGCCTGAACAATCTCGCGGTTTTTTTGCGCGAACAGGGTCGATGGATGGAGGCATTCGGCGCCGTCGCCGAGTCGGTCGACCTCGGCCGGAAGCTGGCCGAGCAGCGGCCCGATGCGTACCTGCCCGACCTCGCGGTAAGCCTGGACAACTTTTCGAGACAACTGGATGAACTAGGATACGAGAAGGAGGCACTCGACGCGCTCGTCGAAACCGTCGACATCCGCCGACGATTGGCCGAGCGGCGACCCGATGTATACCTGCCCGATCTCGCCGAGAATCTGAACAATCTCGCAGTCCGGTTAAGTGAGCTCGGACAGAGGAAGGAGGCGCTTCCGTTGATCGACGAGGCCGTCGAAGCTTTTCGCAGTCTGGCCGAAAAACAGCCCGAAGTATACCTTCCCATTCTCTCTGCGAGCCTCAACAACCTCGGATTCCAACTAGGTAGATTGAGGCGCCAAGATGAGGCGCTTGTTGCACTTACCGAAGCTGTCGAAATCAGTCGAAAACTTGCCGAGCAGGAGCCCGATGCATACCTGCATCAATTTGTGGTGAACCTAGGAAACCTCACGATCCTGCTAGATGAACTGGACTTGAAGCAAAAGGCACTCGCGGCGACCACAGAAACCGTCGACATCGGCCGACAGCTGGCTGAGAAGCAGCCCGATATGCACCTTCCCAACCTTGCCTGGACTCTGAACAGCCTCGCGGTGCGACTGGCAGAAATGAATCGGAAGGAGGAGGCAATGGCCGCAATCACCGAAGCCATCGAAATTCGCCGGCAGCTCACCGATCAATCCGCGGCAGACTATGCGGAAGACCTCCAACAGTCGCTTCGTGTACAGACCTGGCTGCAGGAAGTCCTCGAATAGTCGGCGCTCCACGAGCAGCCGGACCTCCCCGGACATCCGCGCGAACCGGGCGATCCTCGACGAGTGTGCGCGACACTGCGCCGACGTCGACAATCCGGGACGCGAGATGGTCTACGGCGTGACACGTGAAGTTGACGCATTCGGGAGCGGTTCGGGGCGGCGGCATCGACGACAGCCACCGAAGGTACCAAGCGCACCAATGTGACGCACCGTTACGGATCCGTGACTGACTGGCCCGTCGTACAAGACGGACACCAAAACGCTCTTACTCTGGGTAGCAAAGCCCAGGTCTGCGACATGGGCTTTGCGCCCCCGCTTGGCCCGAACCGAGAACGCTCCGGCTGGCCGGACTCCGTATCCGCCCGTGCAGTGTTCATGTCCACCCGTGCACCCGGGTGGGTCGCTCTTCTCAACGCGGCGGCCATTGGCCAGGATGGACGCCTGGGTGGCGAGGGAGGACCTCCATGGCGACTGTTCGGGACGAGGCCGACGCGCGGCGGCAGCTCCGCGCCGAGCAGCGGCACGAGACGAACGAGCTGGTCGTGGCGGAGCCGGTGACCACCGCGGGCATCGAACTCCACTACGACGGGGTCGAGGACGTCAAGCGGGCCATCGACGAGCGCTACGACGAGTTGAGCCGTCACCTCGAGACGGCCCGTGCCCTCGACACCGGCCTGGCCGACGGCAAGGGACCGGTCGCCCACTGGATGCGCCGCTCGTTCGCGGCGCGCGGCGGGGCCGAGGCCGGCGGGGTGCAGGCCGCACTGCAGTCGTACCTGGCCGAGCTCGCGACGCTGCGGCAGACGCTCGACACGGTCGTGGCGATGCACCAGGGCAACGACGAAGCGGCCGCCGCGGCCCTGCCGACGGGGGACGCCGATGCCTGAGTTCCACTCGACGCACCACGCTCCGACCGCCCGGCAGCGGGCGAAGGCGCGGCGAGTCCGCCGGGAAAAAGCCGTCAACAACCGCGAAGCCACGTTCGGCCGGATCAACTGGGACAGCTACGAGCACCGCGAGCTGTGGGACATGGTGCAGTCGGCCGTCCCGGCGAAGCTCGGCCAGCACGCGGCCTGGTGGCAGGAGGTGGCCGCCGGCGTCCGCAATGCGACCGAAGAGGTGTCGGTGCTGGTCCGGAAGCTGCAGGAGTCGTGGAGCGGGCCTGCCGCCGACTCGGCCGCGGAATCGGTCAACCGGCTGACCGGCTGGGCGAGGACCGTGGGCGAGAACGCCCAGCGCGTCGGGTCCGGCCTCGACACGTACACGTCGGTGGTCAGCGAAGCCCGGCAGCGGATGCCCGAGCCGGTGCACTACTGGGCCGAGCGGTGGTTCCGGCAGGGGTACGCGGTGAAGCGGCTCGACGGCCCCGAAGGCACGTACATGCTGGAGCAGCTGCTCGACGACAAGCTGCCGACGAAGAAAGAGGCCGACGACGCCAAGGCCGCGGCCGTCCGCGTGATGGAACAGTACGAGAGCGCGAGCCACGACGTCCGCCACCGCCTGCCCCCGGAGTTCGACACGGCCCCGCCGGTGACCACCGGGCCCGGGACCGGACCACGGCCGCCGGTGGTCCGGACCCCGCCCGCACCTCCGGTCCCCCGCGATCCGGCCCCGCCGCACGAGGACTTCCCCGGCGAGCCGGGCGCCGGACCGGACGACTCGACGTCGACGGCCTCCGCGCTGCCGCCCACGTTCACCGGCGCCGGGCTGCCGGGCGCGCTCGACGGGGTCATCGGCGCCGCTGGGCCGGGTTCGCCGGCTGCAGCCGGCTACGGTCCCGGCTTCGCGGGCGTTCCCGTGGCCGGAACGCCGGGCTCCGTGCCGCTCGGCGAAGGCGGCCGAGCCGGCGCGGGACGGTTCGGCGCCGGGACACCGGGCTTCGGGCCGGGCGGGACGAGCGGCCGCGGCACGGCGGGTGGGTACGGGATGTACCCACCGGGCCAGGGCACGCGGCGCGAGGAGGACACCGAGCACCGCGACAAGTACGCGAAGGGCTACGACCTGCTCGACGACCTCCCGCCGGCGTATCCCCCGGTATTCGGCGAATGACCGGCTTCCACGCCGACCCGGCCGCCCTCGACGCCTTGGCGCTGCGCCTGGAGGACACGGCGGACGAGTACCGCTCGGCCGCGCACTCGCTGGAGGTGCCGGACGACCTCGGCCCGGCCCCGGTCTCGGCGGCACTCACCGCGCTGACGGGCGAGTGGTCCGGCAGGATACGGGCGGTGGAAAGGGACTTCGCCGACGCGGCGGCGGGTGTCCGGACGGCCGCGAACGCCTACCGCGCGACGGACGCCGCCGCGGCCGACGAGCTGGGCAGGGCCGATGGCTGACCGGAATCGCGGGCCGGACCGCCCTGCCTCCGGCGAGTGGGAGCGCGCCCTCGCCACCCCAACGCCCGAGCGTCGCCGCTCGGCCCCCGGCGAACCGAAGCGCACCCTCGCCACACCCGCGCCCGGCCAACCGAGCGCCACCATCACCCACCCGGCACCCAAGCCCCACCACCTCGCGCCCGGCGAATCGCACCCCCGCACCCCCGCACCCACTCCCGGGCCCAGCCAACCGAGCGGCGCCATCGCCCGCCCGGCACCCAAGCCCCACCACCCCGCGCCCGGCGAATCGCAGCGCACCCCCGCACCCACTCCCGAGCCCAGCCAACCGAGGGGCACCATCGCCCGCCCGGCACCCAACCCCGACCACCCCGACCACCCCGCGCCCGGCGAACCGAAGCGCACCCCCATCACACCCGCGCCCAGCCGACCGAGCGGCGCCATCGCCCGCCCGGCACCCAAGCCCCATCACCTCGCCCCCGGCAAGCCGAAACGGACCCCCGCCACATCCGCCCCCGAGCCCGGCCGACCGAGCACCGCCATCACCCATTCGGCACCCAAGCCCCACCACCCCGCCCCCGGCAAGCCGAAACGCACCCCCACCACACCCCAGCCCAGCCAACCGACCGCCACCACCGCCCGCCCGGCACCCAAGCCCCACCACCCCACCCCCGGCAAACCGGCCCGCGCCCATGGCTGAGTTCCGCGGCCTCGGCTTCGACCCGGTCCCCGGCAGCCCCGGCGCCGTGGCCGAAGCCGCCCGCCGGTGCGCCGCCACTGCGGCCCGGCTCGAGGAAATCCCTTCGCCCGGGACGATCCCCGAGTGGGCCGGGCGGTCCGCGCAAGCGCTCGCGGACCGGGCCGGACGCGCCGCCGGCGGTCTGTCCGCCACTTGCGAGGCCCTCCGGGCCGCCGCCGGGGTTCTCGAAGGCTGGGCCGGCACCCTCCTCGCGAACCACCGCCGGGCCGAGGACCTCGACCGGCGCGCCACCGCCGCGCGCCGGGCCGTCACCGCCGCGCGCGACGACGTCGAACAAGCCGAAACCGAAGCGCAGTTCTCCCCCGCCGCCCAGCCGGACCTCGCCGCGGCCCGCGCCCGGCTGGCCGCCCACCAGGACGACCTGGACCGCGTCCTCGCCGAAGCCCGCGACCTGGAACGCGCCCACCACACCGAAGCGACCCGCGTCGCCGGGCGGCTGACGGCCCTCGGCGACGGCGCCGCCTTGCCGCAAGCTCCCGGTTTCGCCGGGATCGCCGCTCACCTCGAGACCTTCTCGGCCGTCGGGCGCGAGCTCGGCGGCACCGTCGCGAAGACCCCCGCCGCACCGGTCACGCCGCCGCCGGGGGCCGTCAGCGCGTTCGCCGCGGCGCTGGGTGGCCGGTGAAACTGCCCGCCGTTCCGGGGATCACCCCGGTCACCCTGGACTCCGTCGAGCGCACCACCGCCGAGCTGCACACGCTGATGGCCCGGCTGCGCGGTCCCGACGCCGCCCGCGACCTCGGCCTGGAAGCCGCCGCCGTCCAGTGCGCCGAGATCGCCCACGAGCAGGGGGCCGGTCTGCTGGCGCTGGTCGAACACCGCGATGCCGATCCCGCCCTGCTCATCGCCGGCGTCGTCCCCGTCGACGACCCCGGTGAGGCCGCCGACCTCGGGTACTTCGTCGCGGACACCACCCCCGGCATCCGCGAAGTCAGCACCGCGCGGACCGGCCGCGGCTACCCGGTGGTGATCGTCGAGCGGATCGGCCTGGCCGGGGCGCAGCTGCAGGCCGTCGTGCTCGACCCGGACCGGCCGCGCGCGGCCGTGTTCACCCTGCAGTCCCCCGGTGGCCGCGGCTGGCTGGAGGTGGCCGGTCTGGCCGGGACGCTCGTCGCGGGCGTCGACCTCACCCCCGCAGCGCCCGCTCCCGGAACTCGCGCGGGGTCCGGCCGGTCGACTGGCGGAACGTCCGCGAGAAGTGCGGGGCGCTGGTGAACCCGCAGTCCCGCGCGATCTCGGCGATCCCGCGCCCCGCCTTCGCCGGGTCGGCCAGCAGCGCCTTCGCGCGCTCGACCCGCAGGCCCTTGAGCCGTTCCGAGACGCCTTGGCCGTCGTCGAACAGCTGGTACAGGCGCCGGCGCGAGATGTACAGCGCTTCGGCGATCCGGTCCGCGCTGAGCGACTGGTCGCCGAGGTGGGCGCGCATGTACTCCAGGGCTTCGCGCCGCCGGGCCGCCAACGCGTCGACGCGGTCGAGCTCGACCCGCAGCGCACTCCGCAGCACCAGTTCGGCCAGCCCGAGCAGGTGGTGCGCGAGCCCGTGCGGGTCGAGCCGCGGACCGGCCGCCACGACGTGCGCGACCGCGCTCGCGAACAGCGACCGCAGCGGCGCGTCCACCTCGACCGGCCGGAACATCAGCGGCCGCAGCTCGGCGAAGGAGATCGACAGCTTCGCCGCGGCGACGGTCAGCATCACGACGCCCGAGGGCTGCAGGTGCAGCGTCGCGTCGGCGAACGTCAGCTTCGCGCAGGACTCGGCGACCGTCCGCGGGACGGGACAGCGCAGCAGCAGCTGGACGTCCTCGGGGTCGCCGCGGCCGCCGAGGATCGCGGCGCGCGCGACCGCCGCCCCGGACGCGCGGACGACGAGGTACCCGCTCGCGGGGACGTCCATCGACTGCGGCTCGGCCATCGGCACCATCGTGCCCGACACGGGCCGCTCGGCACGGGAAGGGGGACCATGGCGCGGCGCACCGCGACGGCGGCGGGAGTGATCCTGTCGCATCTGGAATTCGATCTCCTCTGGGAGGACCTGGGGCCGGGCGGGCCGCCGCCGTACCCGTTCGACGTGCCGTCGCACGGCGCGACGCACGCCGAGCGCGACGACCTGGGCGTCGAAGTCTTCGCCGGCCTCGCCGAGGCGGGCCTCACCGACGGCGACGACGTCGACCCCGACCTGGCGGACCTGATCGTGCTGCTGGGTTCGCCGTCACTGAGCATCGACGGGCTGGTGCTGGGGGAAGCGCCGTGGCGGCTGCTCGCGGCGGCGCGGACCGGCGCCGGCGTGGTCGCCGTGCTCGACGACCGCGACCTGGTGCTGGAGCCGGTGCGCCCGGACGGCCTGGTCCCGGCGGTGGCCCGGATGCTCGGCGACGCCGAGCCGGGCCCCGGCGACCAGCTGCGCCTCCCCCGGGCCGCTTACTCGGCGGCGATGGACGCCTACGCGCGCAGCGGGTACGACGCGTTCGAGCGGGCGCTGAGCACGGCCGGGATCACCGGCCGCGCGGTCCGGCCGCTGGCGACGCTGGTGACGGCGCAGCGGGACACGGCCGGCCAGCTGGCGGCGACCGGCCCCGCGGGCCGCAGCCCGGTGCTGGCGTGGTTCGACACGGCGGCCGGCCGGTACGCGGTGACCGCGGAGGACGTGGGCGGCGAGCCGTGGGTGACGCTCACCCCCGCCGACGGCCCCTGGCTCGCCGACCGCCTGGCCCGGATGGTCGACGACGTCCGCTGAGCCGTCACGTCGCCCAGGTCGCGGGCAGGAAGCCGGCGGGTTCGGGGTCCTGCCGGGGCCGGATCCGCGGCCCGGCGTCGGTCACGCTCGCCGGCCGCTCCGCGATCTTCGGGCCGTCCGTGTCGTCCGGGCCGTCCGGCACCAGGTCGCCGAGCAGTTCGCGACCCTGCCGCAGGGCATCCGCGCCCGCCTCCGCGGCCAGCCACCGGATCAGCCGGGCCAGCTCCCCCGGGGGCTTGCTCAGGGCCCACCGGTCGAACCGCAGGTCGACCAGGCCTCCGTGCAGGTCGACCACCACCGACACGCCGTCGTCCGCCGCCGAAGCGCGGATCGCGGCCAGCCGGGCCCCGTAGCCCGGCTCCGGGGCCGCGAAGGCCTCATCGGCCAGCTCCACCGCCGTCCTGGTCACTGGGCCCGCCAGCTGTCCGGAGTGGTCTCTTCCGCGGCTTCCCCCGGCTCGGGCAGGCCGAGGGCCCCGGCACCGTCGTGGGTGTGCCACAGGGAAGCCGTGGCCCGCGCCGAGGCGGCCGCCGTCAGCAGCAGGATCCGGCGCGCCAGCTCGTCCGGCTCCAGCCGCAGCGCCGCGGCTTCCAGGGTCAGCTCCTGCAGCGCCCCACCGGGCGCGACCTCCACGGCGACCGTCCGGTCGGCGGCTTTTCCGGTGATCACGGGTGGACCCCTCCGTAGAACGTCGACGCCGAGAGCGGGTGCGTGTTCCGGCGGACGGCGTCCCCGGAGTTGCCCTCGATCATCGTGACCTGGTTCCCTTCGACCTTCTCGACGATGCCGATGTGCGTGCTCGTCGACGTGTTCTGCGGGCCGGTGCCGAAGATCAGCACGTCCCCCGGCCTCGCTTCGTGCAGCGCGTGCTTGCCGTAGGCGTGCCCGTTGCGTTCGCCCCAGTGGTAGACGTCGCCGCTGAAGGGCAGGACCGGGATCTTCACCCCGGCCTTGCGCCACATCGCCGTCGCGAACGACGAGCACCACGCGGCGGTCGGCCCGTACGGGTTCCGGTTGCTGCCCGGCGGGTTCTCGCGCGTGCCGAGCTCTTTCCGGGCGGCGTCGACGATGTCCTTGCCCCGCCCGGAGGCCTTGCTCGGGTGCGTCGCCTTCGCCGTCTTGTCCACGACCCCGTCGTGGCTCAGGTCCGTGCGCAGCTCGTGCAGTTTCTTCGCCGCCGCCTCGAGTTCCGCGTCGACGTGCCGCAGGGTCGACGCCGACTGCCGGGTGTACCGCGGTGCCAGGTCGGCGGCGTGCCCGACGGCCCGCATCAGCGCCGCCTGCGTCCCGGCCGCGACACCGGCGTCGAGAACCTGCTTGGCCCGGGCGGTGTACTCGTCGACCAGGCGTTGCACGGCCGTGTGCGCGCTGTCCACTGTGGACGCCACGTGCGCGACGACCTTCTCCGCCGCCGCGCCGGCCGCGCCGGTGACCCTCAGTTCTTTCGTCAGCTTCGCGCTGTTGTGCCGGAAGCCATCGGCGCCGTGGCCCTGCCAGTGGCCGAGGACCGTCGTGCTTTCCTTGTGGTAGGCGTCGTGCTGGGCGTCCAGCACCGCGGCCACCTGGTGCAGGGCGTATTCGGCGCGGACGGCGTCTTCGGCCTTCCCGGCGAGCTTGTTGCGGTGCGCGATGAGGTCCTGCGCGAAGGACCGCGCGAGCGCGGCGGTGTCCATGTCAGTCCTTTCCGGTCAGCGCGGCGGCGGTCGCCGTCTCGTGGTCGCGGTAGGACTTCGCGGCTTTCCCGGCCGCCGACGCGAGCCCGTCGGCGTGTGCGCCGACGCCCTTGACCTGGCGCTGCAGCGCCAGGCCGAACCCGGCCAGCGCGTCGGCGAACCCCGACTCCTCGCCGATCTTCCCGAAGCTGTCCCGGGCGATCTCGCGGACGTCGCGCAGCTGCCCGGTCGCGGTGCCCAGCGCGTCGGCGACGTGCCGGGTCCGGTGGACGTAGGAGTGCAGCACCGCGTCGTCCACCCGCAGCGGTCCGCCACCCGGGTGCGCGCCACCGCCGGCTTTCCGGTGGTGCTTCGTGACGTCCCGGGCAGCCTCGCGCGCGGCCGTCAGATGGTGCCGGTACGCGCCGTTCGTGTACGTCGACCAGGGCGTGAAGTCGTGGCCGTCGCCCGAAATGCGGTTCGCGACCCGCGCGTTGGTGTCCGGGTCGAAGAGCTGGTCGTCGGACTTCAGGTGGTACTGCCGGCGCCGTTCGGGACCGAGCGCGCCCAGCATGTTGATCTGCCAGAGGCCGTAGGAGTCGTCCGGCGGGGTGGCGTTGTGCGCGGTCGTCCGGCCGCCGGACTCGGCCAGCGCGACCGCGACCGCGGTGGTCAGGCCCTGGCCGCGGAACCCGGCCGCGTAGGCGTGCCGGGCGATCTGCTCGGCGCTCAGCTTCGTCATGGGTCCGACCTTGCCCGCCCGGCGGACGGTCCCGGTAGGCGTGCTGCACGCAGGGACAACCCCGGTGCACGCCCGGCTCACCCGGTCTTCAGCGCAAGGACGGCAATCCGGCGGCCAAGGCGGCGAGGGCACGCTTCAGCGTCGGGGCGAGCGGCAGGCACGCCACGGCCAGTTCCGGGTTCTGGGCGTAGACCTCGAGCAGCGTCGGCGGCGGGTTCGCGGCCGGGTAGAGCATCCCGGCCAAGCCGCTGGCCGCCGCGACCAGCTCGAACCCTTCGCCCTCGGTCAGGTCCGGGCTCGCCTGGGCGACCGCCGCGCCGAGTTCGGCGACGGCGGCGAGCACCCCTCGCTTGAAGTCGCGGGCGGCCGGCACCGAGACGTTGTGCTCCAGCGACGTCGCGGTGTGGCCCAACAGGTCGCAGAACAGCGTCCGGTCGGCGAGCGTCTCGGCCAGCACGTCGACGACGTCTTCCCCGGCCGCGAGCCGGCGAGCGGCCTCGTCCACCCAGTCGCGCCAGCACGCGGACGCCAGCTCGAGGTAGATCTCCTCGCGGGTACCGAAGTAGCGGGTGACGTTGGACTTGGCGAGCCCCACGGCCGTGGCCACGCTGCCCAGGGTCACGTTGCGCACGCCGGATTCCAGGGCCAGCTCACGGGCCGCCGCGAGGATGGCCACGCGCCGCTGCTCCTTCTGCTCCGGCCGCCTGGCCCGCATGAACATCGACTGAGACATTTCTCAGCCATCATACGGTCCACTTAACAGAACGACGTCCTCTTGTTAGAAGAACGTCGTTCTGTTAACTTGGCGGCACCGGCACGAGCGAAGGGGATCCACGTGGTCGAGGTGCGGTTGCGGGTCAACGGGGTCGACGAGCTGCTCGATCTCCCACCACAGGTCAGCCTGCTCGACGCACTGCGCGAGCGGCTGGGGCTGACCGGCACGAAGAAGGGCTGCGACCAGGGCGCCTGCGGTGCGTGCACGGTGCTCGCCGACGGCGAGCGGATCAACTCCTGCCTCGCGCTCGCCGTGCAGTACACCGGCCGCGAAATCACCACCATCGAAGGCGTCGACGACCCGCTGCAGCGAGCCTTCGTCCGCAACGACGGCTTCCAGTGCGGGTACTGCACCTCCGGCCAGATCTGCTCGGCCATCGGGATGCTGGCCGAGCACGCGCAGGGCGCGCCGAGCGCGGTCACCGAGCACCTCGCCGGTCCCGCCGAACTGACCGGCGCGGAGATCCGGGAGCGCATGAGCGGCAACCTGTGCCGCTGCGGCGCCTACAACGGGATCGTCGACGCCATCCAGGAGGTCGCGCGATGAGGTCGTTCACCTACCTGAGCGCCCCCGACGTCGAGACGGCGGTCCGCACGATCGCCACCGAGCCGAACGCGAAGTTCCTCGGCGGCGGGACGAACCTGGTCGACCTGATGCGGGAGGACATCGAGCAGCCCGACGTGGTCGTCGACATCACCCGGTTGCCGCTGACCGGGATCGAGGACCTGCCCGGCGGCGGCCTGCGGATCGGCGCGCTCGTGCGCAACAGCAGGCTGGCGGCCCACGCGAGTGTCCGGACCCGCTACCCGGTGCTCGCCCAAGCCGTCCTCAACGGAGCTTCGGCGCAGCTGCGGAACATGGCGACCGTGGGCGGCAACCTCCTGCAGCGCACCCGGTGCCTGTACTTCTACGACGGCGCGGCCGCGTGCAACAAGCGTGCACCGGGCAGCGGCTGCGCCGCGATCGACGGCTTCGCCCGCAACGCCGGCGTCCTCGGGGTCAGCGACCACTGCATCGCCACCCACCCCTCCGACATGGCCGTCGCGCTGGCCGCGCTCGACGCGGTGGTCGAGGTGGAGAGCACGCGCGGTGTCCGCCGGCTCCCGCTGACCGAGCTGCACCTCCTGCCGGGCAGCACGCCGCAGGTCGAGACCGCGCTGGCCGCGGACGAGCTGATCACCGCCGTCGAGCTGCCGGCCCTCCCGGTGGCCGCGAACTCCCGCTACCGCAAGGTGCGCGACCGCGCGTCCTACGCCTTCGCGCTCGTCTCCGTCGCGGCGGCGATGGAGGTCGAAGACGGCGTCGTGACCGACGTCCGGGTGGCCCTGGGCGGCGTCTCCGCGAAACCGTGGCGAGCCCACGAGGCCGAGCGGATCCTCCTCGGCGCACCGGCGACCGAAGAGTCCTTCCTCCGGGCGGCCGCGGCCGAACTCGCGCCCGCGGCGGCCCGGCCGGACAACACCTTCAAGATCGAGCTGGCGCAGCGCACGATCGTCGCGACGCTGCGCCGCCTGCGCACCGACGGGAGTGCGGCATGACCACCACCCTGCCCGCGACGGAGACCGCCGGCCCGGTCGTCGGCCGTCCGATCGACCGGGTCGACGGCACGGCCAAGACCACCGGCGCCGCCCGCTTTTCGGCCGAATACCCCCTCCCCGACCTGGCGCACGCGGCGCTGGTGCACTCGACGATCAGCCGTGGCCGGATCACCGCGATCGGGACCGAGGCCGCGGCGGCCGTCCCCGGCGTCGTCGCCGTGCTCACCCACCTGAACGCTCCCCCGCTGAAACCGGCCCCGAAGGTCAGCCCGCTCGACCTCAGCACCCTGGCCTCCGGCACCTCGGTCGACTACCTCAACACCGACGAGGTGCACTGGGACGGCCAGCCGGTGGCGGTCGTCGTCGCCGACACCCTCGACGCCGCTCGCGAAGCCGCCGGGCTGGTCACCGTGACCTACGAAACCCGTCCGTCCACTGTGGACTTCGCTGCCGAGGAGAAGAACGCCAAACCCCAGAAGAGCACCCTGATCATGTCCGGCGCGGCGAAGAAGGGGGATGCCGAGGCCGCACTCGCCGCGGCACCGGTGTCGCTCGACCTGCGGTTCACCACGCCGACGCACCACCACAACGCGATCGAGCCGCACGCGACCACCGCGGCCTGGGACGGCGACCGGCTGACCGTCCACGACGGCACGCAGAGCATCGACTGGGTCCGCACGCACCTGGCCCTGCGGTTCGGTGTCCCGGCCGCGAACGTGCGGGTGATCGCCCCCTTCGTCGGCGGCGGCTTCGGCGGCAAAGGCATGGTCTGGCCCGGCACGATCCTCGCCGCGCTGGCCGCCCGCGCGACCGGACGGCCGGTCCGGCTGATGCTCACCCGGGAAGGCGTCTACCGCACGGTCGGCGGGCGCACCCCGTCCACGCAGCGGGTCGCGCTCGGCGCCGGCACCGACGGCAGGCTGACCGCGCTCATCCACACCAGTGTGACGCGCACCGGGCGGGTCGGCGGCGGACCCGAGCAGGTGACGTCGCAATCGAAGCACCTCTACGCCGCCGAGAACATCCTGGTGCAGCAGAACCTGGTCGAACTGGACCTGATCCCGAACACCTCGATGCGCGCGCCCGGCGAGTCGATCGGCACCTACGCCCTGGAGGCGTCGATCGACGAGCTCGCCTACCGGGTCGGCGTCGACCCGATCGAGCTGCGCATGCGCAACGAACCGGCGGTCAACCCCATCGACGGCAAGAAGTTCGCGCACCGGATGCTGCGCGAGGCCTACGCCCAGGGTGCCGAGCGGTTCGGCTGGGCCGACCGGACACCCGAACCGGGCTCGATGCGCGACGGGCGGTGGCTGGTCGGCATGGGCGTCGCGTCGGCGTACCACCCGTCCTGGCAGTTCACCGCGAGCGTCACGGTCCGGCTTTCGGTCGACGGCACCGTCCTGGTGCGGTGCGGCTTCCAGGAAATGGGCATGGGCGGCGCGACGGCGCAGGCGCAGATCGCCGCCGACGCACTCGGGGTGCCGTTCGAAGCGGTCCGGGTCGAGTACGGCGATTCCACGCTGCCGGTGAGCCCCGGGGCCGGGGGGTCCATGCAGACGGCGAGCATCGCCAACAGCCTCCTGGCCGCGTGCGAGAAGCTGAAGCGAGAGCTGGCCGCACTGGCGAAACGCTCGGGATCGGCCGGGCTGAGCCCGGCGGCGATCCTGGCCGAGGCCGGCGTGCCGTCGGTCGAGGCGGCCGTCGGCTCGGACACCCGGTTCGGCCGGATGGCCGGCCAGTTGAAGTTCATGGCGAAGTTCGTGCGCGACCAGCGGCGCTGGATGAAGGCCGCCTGCGGCGCCCAGTTCTGCGAGGTGCGCGTCGATCCGGACACCGGCGAGGTGCGGGTGTCGCGGTGGGTCGGGGTGTTCGACGTCGGCCGGGTGATCAACGCGAAGACCGCCTCCAGCCAGCTGCGCGGCGGGATCGTGATGGGCATCGGCATGGCGTTGGCCGAGGAGACCCTGGTCGACCCGCGCACGGGCCGGATCATGAACCCCAGCCTCGCCGAGTACCACGTCCCGGTGCACGCCGACATCCCGCCGATCGACGTCGGCTACCTCGACGACCCGGACCCGACGATGCCGCTCGGCCTGATCGGCGTGGGCGAGGTGGGCATCACCGGCGTCGCGGGCGCCATCGCGAACGCGGTCCACCACGCCACCGGCAAGCGGATCTACGACCTCCCCATCACCCTCGACAAACTGCTGTGACGCACCCTCAGTGGCCCGGTGGTGCTGCCGCCCGCCGTACGAGGTAAATCGGGATGGCGATGCCGATCAGCAGGGAAACCGCGCTGCCGAAGAGGATCGGCACCTCCCAGGTTTTCAGCAGCGTGGCCGCGGAGGTGGGGTCGACGGTGGAGGTGACGATGGCGACCCCGAGGCCGGAGCCGAGGTAGCGCGCGGTGTTGTTGGTGCCGCTGCCCATGCCGGCGTGGTGTGCCGGGACAGTGGCCACCGCTTGCCCGCCCAGGGCGGCGTTGAGCAGTCCGGTGCCGAGTCCGGCGATGGCGAAGCCCGGAAGCAGCCGGACCACCGTGTCGCCATCGTGCAAGGGCCCGAGGGTGGCCAGACCGGCGCCGGTGACGACCAAGCCGATCGCCAATTGCGCGTCCGCGCTGATCCACCGGCGCAGGTGCCGAGCGAGGACGGCGACGATGACGCTGACACCGGACCACACCAGAATCGGGACGGCGCCGGCCAGTGCGGAGCCGTGCATGCCCTGGCCGACGAGGATGGGGGTGTAGGAGGTGACCGCGATGATGCCGAGTCCGGTGGCGAACGCGACCACGGTGACGATGACGAAACGCGGGTTGGCGAACAGCCGGATGTCGACCAGCGGTGACGCGGTTCGCCTCTCGTGGATCGCGAACACGGCCAGCACGAGCAGGCCGGCGGCCAGCAGGACCAGCACGGCGGGCCGGGTCCAGCCGCCCCGGCCGAGGGTCAGCCCGGCCAGCAGCAGGCTCGGCCCCAGGACCAAGCAGGCCGCGGCGAGGTAGTCGATCCGGCCGTGGAAGGCCGAGGAGTGCGGCGGGTTCGCGGGCAGAACCCGCGCGAAGGCGATCAGCGCCAGGCTGAGCACCGCCACGACCACATACGGGACGCGCCAGCCGGTCGCGGGCCCGAGGAGGGCGGTGAGCAACGGTCCGATCAGGATCCCGCAGCCCAGGCTCGCGCCCCAGATCCCGGTGGCGCGGGTGCGGCGATGTCCGGCTTGCGGGGTGACCTGGGCGATCAACCCCAGGCTGGTCGCGATCAGGGCAGCCGCGCCCAGCCCCTGGCCGACCCGCGCCACGGTGAACAGGATCGGGCTCGGCCACGAGGCGCCCAGGGCCAGGAACACCGCCTGGACGGCGGCGCCGGTCGTGAACACGGTGCGGCGGCCCACCCTGTCCGCGAGCGCGCCGCCGACCAGCAACCCGGCGCCCAGCCCGACGCTGGCCGCCGCGAGTATCCAGGTCCGCTCGGTGACGTTCGCGTCCAGCGTGCTCGCCAGCTCGACCAGGGTGCTCATCGGCATGGTGAACATGACCATGGCCAGCGCCGTGGCGAGGCAGGTGAGGGCCAACGTCGGGCCTTCCGGCACCGGTCGTTCCTCAGCCGCCTGCGCTCGCGCGCCGGGCGATGACCGGTGATCTTCGACAGCCACGATGGTCTCCCCGGTCCCCGTCACCAGTTGATCTCGTAGGGAAAGAAGATCTCGTCTTCCGGCGAGCTCTTGCGGGCGGCCAGGACCTTGGTCGCCGACGGGCCGGCCGCGACGCGCAGCGGTGGGTTCTCCTGCTCGATCGTGTCGGCCACCACCGTGGCGACCTCCTCCGGTGTCACGACCTCGCCCCGGATCGTGCCCAGCTGATCGAACAGCGGACCGTACGGGTCGTCGTCGGTGCGGTAGACCTTGGCCTTCGCGCCGCCGCCGGTGGTCACCACGCCCGGCTGGATCACGCTGACCTTCACGCCGAAGTGGCCGGCCTCGATGGCCAGCGCCTCGGCCATGGCCTCCATCGCCCATTTGCTCATGCCGTACGCGCCGATGACCGGCAGCACCATCCGGCCCTGGATGCTGGACATGAACACCAGGTGGCCGGAGCCCCGTTCGCGCATGCCGGGCAGAGCGGCCTGGACGACGCGCAGCGCGCCGAGCGTGTTGAGGTCGAACAGCCTGGCGACTTCGGCTACCGGGACGGTCTCCAGCGGGGCGCGCATGGTCTCGCCGGCGTTGTTGACCACGACGTCGATCACGCCCGCGGCCTTGATCGCGGCGTCGACACCGGCCGCGTCAGTGACGTCGAGAGGGAGCCGCGCGGCGATGGGCAGGTCGGCCAGGCTGTCCGGATTGCGCGCGGTGCCGACCACACGGTGGCCACGGCTCGCCAGCTCCAGTGCCACGGCACGGCCGATCCCCTGCGAGGCGCCGGTGATGAGGATGGACGACATGTCGGAATCTCCCGGTTCGCTGAGTGATCTGCGGCAGAGGCGGTGAGAGCGCGCCGATGCCGTCCCGGGAGGCTAACATTATCTATGTCGACCGACATAATTTGGCGCCCGCGGAACCTGGTGGATCCGACCTGGAGGTCAGCTGCGGTCGGCGACCAGACTGCGGGCGCGGGCGACGAGGGCGTCTCGGATCGCGTCGAACGGCTCGGTGCTGCGCAACGCGCGCGAGGTCACCATCGCCCCCTGGACACCGGCGATGGTCGCGTGCGCCAGCTCGCGGGCGCCGGCGTTGTCCGCCCCGAGCACGACACACTGGAGTGTCAGCGTCTCGACCATGAGGAAGAAGGCCCGCCGGCCGGCGGCACCCAATTCTTCGGACGCTTCTCCGACCTCGAGCACCAGCGGGGCGATGGCACAACCACGGCCATAACCGCCGGCCAACATGCCTTCGCGGGCCAAATCGACGTAGGCCCGGACCAGACCTTCGACCGTGACGGCTTCCCTGGCGAGCTGGTTGATCAGGTCGACCTGCTCGCGGGTGTGCACCTCGGCCGCCTCGGCGACCATCTGCACTTTTCCCTGGGGGAAGTGGTAGTAAAGCGACCCACGCGGCGAGGCACTGCGCTCGACCACGTCGGACAGCGCCATGGAGTGGTAGCCGTGTTCGCGGATGAGCTGGCGGGCGGCCGCGACCATGCGCTGCTTGGTGTCCGAACGTCGAGCCATACGTCGAAGCCTACCGCTTGTTATGTGTGACGACATAGATAGTGCACCCCCGCGGAAAGTCGTCCGCGGCGCCTAGATCCTCGAGCGCCGGGTCCGCTGCCTATGCCTGGCGACGGTGTTCGACGAGCCAGGCGGCGACCTGGTGGAGTTTCAGGTTGGTTTGCTGGGAGGACTCGACGAGCATCCGGAACGCGTCGGCCGGGC
>NZ_JBSFNC010000020.1:0-88986 GCF_053586895.1 Amycolatopsis sp. NPDC003731
TGCCGACCGAGGCGGCGGGCCGGGCGGCGGTGACGATCCTGCTGGGCCTGCTCGACGGCGAGGCCGACGAGCACACGGCGCAGGTGCTGGACACGTCCCGGCCACGGCGGTGCCGCACGGGTTCAACTTCTGGACCCCGGTCACCGACGCCGGCGTCACCAACTGGCTGTACTCCTACCACCGCCACAACGACGAGCAGAACCGGCCCGCGCTGCAGGCGTTCGCGCTGTCGCACCAGCCGAGCCCCTGGATGGGCGACCGGCACACCTTCCACCTCATGCCCGGCACCGGCCCGGTCGAACGCGACCGCCGCAAGCGCGCCCTGGCCTTCACCCACGAGGACGAGACCGACTCGCCGCACCACTACGGCGTCCGGTTCGCCAACGGGATGACCGCCGACCTCGCCCCGACGTCGCACGCGGCCATCATGCGGTTCACCTTCCCCACCAAGCACGGCTGGCTGCTGTTCGACAACGTCCGCAACCGCGGCCGGCTGCGCATCAACGCCGACACCGGCGTGATCACCGGCTACACCACGGTCCGCAGCCGGCTGTCGGCCGGCGCGCGCCGGATGTTCGTCTACGCCGTCACCGACGCCCCGGCCACCCGTGGCGCCAAGGTCCGCTTCCCGCCGTGGCGGCGGGTCTCGGGCTACTTCGAATTCGACGGGCCCGACGTCACGCTGCGGATCGCGACGTCGCTGATCAGCCTCGCCCAGGCCAAGCGCAACCTCGAACTGGAGATCCCGGCCGGGTCCACGGTCGAGCAGGTGGCGGCCCAAGCCAGACGGCTGTGGCAGGAGGAACTCGGCCGCGTCGAGGTCGAAGGCGCCACCGAGGACCAGCGCACGACGCTGTACTCGAACCTCTACCGGCTGTTCCTCTACCCGAACGTGGCGCACGAGAACACGCCGAAGGGGATCCGGCACGCCAGCCCGGTGGTGCGCCGGTGGTGGCCGAGCACCCGGCGGCGGACCGGCGCGAAGGTCGTCGACGGCGAGCTGTACGTCAACAACGGCTTCTGGGACACCTACCGCACGACCTGGCCGGCCTACGCGCTGCTCACCCCGGAACGCTGCGGCCGGATGATCGACGGCTTCGTCCAGCAGTACCGCGAAGGCGGCTGGATCGCCCGCTGGTCCTCCCCCGGCTACGCAGACCTGATGACCGGCACCAGCTCGGACGTCGCGTTCGCCGACGCCTACCTCAAGGGCGTCCGCGACTTCGACGCCGAAGCCGCCTTCGACGCCGGCCTGAAGAACGCCACCGTCACCCCGCCGCGCCGCGCGGTCGGCCGCAAGGGCCTCGAAGAGTCGATCTTCCTCCACTACACCCCGGTGTCGGTCCACGAAGGACTGTCCTGGGCGCTGGAAGGCTGCATCAACGACTTCGGCCTGGCCAACTTCGCCGAGGCGCTGTCCCGGGAAAGCGACGGGCCCCGGGCGCGGATGTACGCCGAGTACGCCGCCTACTTCCGCGAGCGCGCGAAGCACTACGTCCACCACTTCGACCCGGAGATCGGCTTCTTCCAGGGCCGCCACCGCGACGGCCGCCGCAAGTTCGCCCCCGAGGGCTACGACCCGGCCGCCTGGGGTGGCGACTTCGTCGAGACCAACGCCTGGAACACCGCCTTCACCGCCCCGCACGACGGCCCCGGACTCGCCGCCCTCCACGGCGGCACCGAGGCACTCGAAGCCAAACTGGACACCTTCTTCGCCACCCCGGAGACCGGCCGCCGCCCCGGCGCCTACGGCGGCCTGATCCACGAGATGACCGAGGCCCGGGACGTCCGGATGGGCCAGTACGGCCACTCGAACCAGCCCTCGCACCACATCCCCTACGTCTACAACCACGCCGGCGCGCCGGCGAAGACCCAGGCCGTCGTGCGGGAGGTGCTGCGGCGGCTCTACCTCGGCAGCGACCTCGGCCAGGGCTACCCCGGCGACGAGGACAACGGCGAGATGTCCGCCTGGTACGTCTTCAGCGCGCTGGGCTTCTACCCCCTCGCCGTCGGCAGCCCGCGCTACGCCATCGGCTCGCCGCTGTTCGAGAAGGCGACCGTCCACCTGGGCGAAGGCCGGAAACTGGTCGTCCACGCCCCCGGCAACACCGCCGGCACCGTCTACGTCCGCGGGCTCACCGTGAACGGCGAACCGCACGAGGCCACCTCGATCGCGCACGCCACCCTCGCCGCCGGCGCCGAACTCGTCTTCGACCTGACCACCGAACCGGCCGGGTGGGGCGCCCCGCCGCCGCCCGCCGACCACCCGGCCCCGGTCACCGACCTGACCGGCACCGCGACCAGCTCCGACGGCACCAAGGTCGGCGCCCTGTTCGACGACACCACCCGCACCCAGGTCACCTTCCGCAGCGCCACCCCGGCCATCGAATTCACCGTCACCGGCGAACCCCGCGAAGTCACCATGTACACCCTCACCTCCGGCGCCCGCCGCGGCGACGCGAGCGCGTGGGTGCTGGAAGGCTCCGACGACGGCGTCGACTGGACCACCCTGGACGAACGCGACGGCGAGCTGTTCCGCTGGCGCTGCCAGACCCGCCCGTTCGTCCTCGCCACCCCCGCCGCGCACGCCCGCTACCGGCTGCGGATCACCGCCACCCGCGGCCGCCGCGCCACCCTCGCCCAGTGGGAGCTCCTCGCCCGATGAACCAGTTCCGCACCGCCGCTCTCGACCGGCTCGCGGCGGCCGACCCCGGCCTGGTCCGGCTGCGGCTGGCCGGCTCCGCCGTGCTCGGCATCGTCCTCGCCGTGCTCGCGCTGCTGCCGGCGCACGTCCCGCTCACCGTCACCCTCGTCGGCGCCATCGCCGCGATGATGACGGCGTTCACCGTCAACGACCCCACCCCGGGCGGCCAAGCCGTCACCCTCGTCCTGGCCTTCCTCACCGGGGGCGCGTCGATCACCGTCGCCAGCCTCGGCTCGGCCCTGCCGCCGCTGGACAGCGTCGTGTTCGTCCTGCTGATCTTCGTCGCCGTCTACGCCCAGCGCTTCGGGCCCCGCGGCACCGCACTCGGCTCGATCGCCTTCTTCCTGTTCTTCTTCCCGATGTTCCTGCAGGCCCACGTCAAGCAGGTCCCGCAGCTGCTGATGGCACTCGGCGTCGGCGTCCTCGCCAACGCGCTCGTCCGGTTCGTCCTGCTGCGCCACAACGCCGCGGCCGAGTTCCTGCGCGTGCGCCGCGCCTTCCGCGCCCGCCTCGGCGCCGTCGTCCGCGCCGCCGAGGCCTACCTGGCGGTCAACGGCAGCGAGCGCACCCGCAAGCAGCTGCGCTCGGCGTTGGCGCGGCTGCACGAGTGCGTGCTGCTCATCGAGGACGCCGCCCCCGACGTCGTCGACGCCCGGGCCGCCGACGTGCTGCGCCGCCGCGCCATCGAAGTCGAGCTCGCCGTCGGCTGGCTGGCGATCACCGTCCAGCGCACCTGCTCCGACGAGCTCACCGCCGAGGTTCGCGACGACCTCATCGCCCGCCTCGCCCGCTTCCGCGCCCTCATGGAACGCGACCCGCGGGAGCTCCCGCTGATCAGCCAGACCGGCGAATACAGCCGGATGCTCGTCGAAGGCAGCCGCATCGACTCCCACGCCGCGCCCGGCGACGGCGTCCGCAAGGCACTGGCCGAACTCGCCCTCGCCGACGACCGCGCCCAGCGCGCCGCGGGCCCGGAAGCCATTCCGGACCCGCTCGCCCCCGACGACACCGACGAGCCGGCCCCGAAGTTCGCCTACGACAACCGGACCCGCAGCGCGATCCAGGCCGTGGTCGGCGGCGGGCTCGCCGTGCTCGGCGGCGAACTCGTCTCCCACCAGCGCTGGTACTGGGCCGTGCTCACGGTGTTCGTGGTGTTCATCGGCGCCTCGAGCGCCGGCGCCACCTTCGTCAAGGGCGTCCGCCGCCTCGGCGGCACCCTGATCGGCATCGTCGGCGGCGTCCTGCTCGCACTGCTGGTCGGCGGCAACACCGCCGCCACCCTGGCGTTGATCCTCGTGTGCGTGTTCGGGATGGTCTACACCGCACGGGTGTCCCAGGTGGTGATGGCCTTCTTCGTCACCAGCATGCTCGGCCTGCTCTACAGCCTGCTCGGCACGTTCAGCCTCGAAGTGCTCTGGATCCGCGTCGCCGAGACCGCGGTCGGCGCCGCGGCGGGCATCCTGGCCGCGGTCGTCATCGTCCCGGTCCGCACCCGCTCGGTCATGCTCGACGACGTCGCCGCGGTGCTCGACGACCTCGAAGAGTTCCTCGAACACACCCGCGGCCTGCTCGCCGGCGAGGAGAACGTCAACATCATCGAGCTCTCCCGCGACCTCGACCGCAGCGTCGACCAGGTCCGCACCACCATCGAACCGCTGACCCACCCGGTGAACCTGCGCAGCGCCCGCCGCGACTACGGCTGGCACGTGCTCACCACCCTGGAAACCATCGCCTTCCGGGCCCGGCACGTCGCCGCCCGCGCCCAGCCCGGCCAGCTCACCGGCGCCGACGCCGACCGGCTCAGGCAGTTCACCGGACGGCTGCTGGCCAACATCGACGTTCTCCGCACCGCGCTGAACGCCCCGGGTGGCCCCACACCCGGCACGCTCGTGCGCGACGACGGCACCCCCGTCTCCGACCGCGTCGAAGCGGCCGAAACCCGGGCCGTCCTCTCCAGCCTCAGCCACCTCGACGAGGCCCTCGTCTCCCTCGGCCGCGTCTTCGGCGTCGAAGCCACCGATCCCCGGGCCCCGCTCCGGCGGTGATCGGCCGGAGCGGCGCGGCTTGCGGGCCGCGCCGCCCCTCTGGACCTCCGGTCACCCGGAGCCGATCACGGGCAGACGAGCCACGCGAAGTGGTACGTGGTGGTGATGCTGCCGTCGGTCGAGTCCATCGTGACGTAGCTCGTCGTCTTCTTCGGATCCGACGTCCCGGCCGCGGCCCGCAATTCCGTGTTGATGTTCAGGTTGCGTTCCTCACCGCAGGGCTTGAAGACGATGGCCCCGACCTCTGTCGAATCGGTGAAATGCCAGTCATCTTCGAACGGCCCGGCCAGCGGGTGCTGGATGTACGCCGTCGGAGAATTGCCCTGGAAATAATAGTTGGCCCTTTCCAGGCCGGTCGCGCCGCGTTCCAGGTGCGCGAATCCGCGGTAGTCGGCCTGCGCGATTCCGTAGGTGAACCCCTGCGGCACGTGCACCCGCAGGCCGATCTGGCAGTTCTTCCGGGCGTCCAGCGGCCCGGCACCGACCCCGACCAACGCCGTGTAGGCGCTGTAGGTCACGGTGAACGCCGTATTGTCCTGCGAAACAGCCACGGCCGACGTGCCCGTCGGACACCCGGTGCCGATCGCGTTCACGACGTCGATGACGATTTTGTCGGGCGGCGGAGGAGTGTTCCACGAATGCGGGGTGACCACAGAGGACAGCGCCATTACGGCAGCAACGACCGCAGACAGCATCGGAATCCTTCCCAATACATTCAAATTGGGGACGGGGGCCGGACCATGGTAGCGAAAGGATCATGGAAGCAAACCCCGCTGAACGGAGCAACGCTGCACGGCTCGTCCCACCAAGCGGCATTGCTCACGTTTCGACAATTTTCGTAAAGCCCATTCCGACGAGCGCGAATAAATGCGCGGAGAAAACGATTTCGCACCCCCGCTCCCCCGGCCGCCGACCACGATCACCCACGTGACGTCCGGCTCAGCCGATCAACGCCGCCGCCCGCCCCAGCGTCTCGACCCCCGCCACCGCCCACGGGCCGGCCGTGATCACCACCGCGTGGCCGACACCCCACCCGGCGAACTCCGCGCACCGCCGGGCGAACGACTCCGCCGGCTCACCCGGCGCCAGCCGCGTGCTGATCGTCTTCTCGATCTCCCCGTACGGCCGCCCCACCTCGTCGCAGTGGCGCCGCAGCACCGCCAGCTTGTGCCGCACCGTCCGCCCGCCGTCCGGGATGTCGAACACGTTGCACGCGTCGGCGTACTGCGCCACCAGCCGCAGCGTGCGCCGCTCGCCAGCCCCGCCGACGAGGATCCGCGGCCGCCGCACCGGCCGCGGCCGGCCGACCGGGCGCTCCAGCCGGTAGTGCTCGCCCTCGAACGGCGACTCGTCACCCGCCCACATCCGCAACGCCAGCCGCACGGTCTCCTCCACCCGCGCGAACCGCTCGCCCACCGGCGGGAACGGCAGGCCCATCGCCCGCGCCTCCCCCTCGTGGTGACCGGCGCCGATGCCGAACCGGGCCCGCCCACCCGACAGGACGTCCAGCGTGGTGACCGCCTTCACCAGCAGCGCGGGCGGCCGGAAGGTCACCGCCGACACCATGGTGCCCAGCCCGATCCGGCTCGTCCGCCCGGCCAGGAAACCCAGCGTCGTGTAGGCCTCCAGCATGGCCGAGTCCGCGGAACTGTGCGGGTCGGCCTGCAGCAGATGGTCGGCCACCCACAGCGTGTCCAAGCCGGCGTCCTCGGCCGCCACCGCGACAGCGGCGAGCTCGTCGGCCAGCTCGTCCGGCCACGAGAAGTCCGTGACCCCGATGCTCAAGCGCATGACTACTCCCTCGTCAGCAGTTCGAGGTTGTGGCCGTCGGGGTCGGCGAAGTACACCCCGCGCCCGCCGTTGAGTCCGTTGACCTCGCCGGGCCGCTCGTGGAACGGATCCGCCCAATACGGCACCCCGGCCGCCTCGATCCGCGCCATCGCCGCGTCGAACTCGTCGTCGCCGACCAGGAACGCGTAGTGCTGGCTCGTCACGCGCTCCACCTGCAGGAAGTCCAGCGTGACCCCGTTCGCGAGCCGGACCGGCACGAACGGCCCGGCCACCGGCCCGGTCCGCAGGCCCAGGATCCCGGCCAGGAACTCCGCCGACTTCCCGCGGTCCGTCGCGCACACGATCGTGTGGTTCAATTCGACGCTCATCGCCCGCCACCACCCGGGACGAACGGCGCGCCGATCGGGCTCAGGTGGATCCCCGCCAGCCGCCACCGGTCGTCCGCGCGGACCAGCACGTGCGTCGCGCGGAAGCGGCCGTTCACCGGGTTCCCCCGATGGGTCGCCACCTGCTCGTGCACGCCGATCGCGATCGCCGTCCCGCCGAACTCCCGGACCTCGACCTCGGTCCAGTCCAGCTTCTCGGTCACCAGCCCGCCGCCGTCGTAGCGGGCCAGCCACTGGTCGCGGTCCAGCACGAACCCCAGCGGCCCGACCAGGCGGAACCCCTCGGCCGCCAGCCCCGCCAACGCCTCGGTGTCGCCACGTTCCTCCGCCGCCGCCCACTCCCGGCCGAACTCGCGGATCTGCTCTTCGGTGCTCATCACGGTCCCCTTCCGTTCGATGCCTCAACGTTAGAAGTCTAACTGTTAGATGTCAAACGCTTAGACCTCTCGGCATCTGCGTTAGAGTTCCGCCGTGCCCAAACCCGCCACCGCCCCCATCGGCGTCGTTCTCGCCCGCACCGCCAAAACCGCCGCCCGCGCCTTCGACCACGCCCTCGCCGCCGCCGGCGGCTCCCAGCCCGTCTGGCAGATCCTCATCTCCCTCAAAACCACCCCCGTCGCCAACCAGCGCGAACTCGCCGACGCCGTCGGCATCCAAGGCGCCACCCTCACCCACCACCTCAACGGCATGGAAGAAACCGGCCTCGTCACCCGCCGCCGCGACCCCGCCAACCGCCGCGTCCACCTCGTCGAACTCACCGACGACGGCGAACAGCTCTTCCACCGCCTCGCCACCGCCGCCATCGCCCACGACCAGCGCATGCGCCGCGGCCTCACCGACACCGAGATCGCCCAGCTCGCCGACCTCCTCACCCGCCTCGCCGCCAACGTCACCGACAACTGAAAAGCGAGCTCTGACAACCGGGGCTCCGCCCCGGGCCGGGGGCTCCGCCCCGGGCCGGGGGCTCCGCCACCCGGACCCCCGAAAGCGATCCTCACAACAGTGACTGGACGCACCCGACCAGCAACGCCCAGGAGGGATAGGCTCCACCCACAAGCCAAAGTCGTCTCAAGCTGGAGAACCGCAATGACCCAAGCCCCCGTCAACGTGACCGTCACCGGCGCCGCCGGCCAGATCGGCTACGCGCTGCTCTTCCGCATCGCGTCCGGTCAGCTCCTCGGCCAGGACGTCCCGGTGAAGCTGCGGCTGCTCGAAATCCCGCAGGCGGTCAAGGCGGCCGAGGGCACCGCGATGGAGCTCGAAGACGGCGCGTTCCCCCTCCTCGCCGGCACCGACATCTTCGACGACCCCAAGCAGGCCTTCGAAGGCACCAACATCGCCCTCCTCGTCGGCGCCCGCCCCCGCAGCAAGGGCATGGAGCGCGGCGACCTCCTCGAAGCCAACGGCGGCATCTTCAAGCCCCAGGGCGAAGCCATCAACGCCGGCGCCGCCGACGACATCAAGGTCCTCGTCGTCGGCAACCCCGCCAACACCAACGCCCTCATCGCCCGCTCGCACGCCCCCGACGTGCCCGCCGACCGCTTCACCGCGATGACCCGCCTCGACCACAACCGCGCCCTCGCCCAGCTCGCCAAGAAGCTCGGCGTCCCGGTGACCGAACTCAAGAAGGTCGCCATCTGGGGCAACCACTCCGCCACCCAGTACCCCTCCGTCCAGCACGCCGAATTCGGCGGCAAGAGCATCGCCGACGCCGTCGACCAGGCCTGGCTCGAGAACGACTTCATCCCCACCGTCGCCAAGCGCGGCGCGGCCATCATCGAAGCCCGCGGCCTCTCCTCCGCCGCCTCGGCCGCCTCCGCCGCCATCGACCACGTCTACACCTGGGTCAACGGCACCCCCGCCGGCGACTGGACCTCCGCCGCCGTCGCCTCCGACGGCTCCTACGGCGTCCCCGAAGGCCTCATCTCGTCCTTCCCGGTCACCGCCGAGAACGGCCAGTACAAGATCGTCCAGGGCCTCGAGATCGACGACTTCTCCCGCGCCCGCATCGACGCCTCCGTCGCGGAACTCGTCGAAGAACGCGACACCGTGCAGAAGCTCGGCCTCATCTGAGCCTGCGCGCACCGAACCGGGGCCGCCGTCCACTGCGGACGGCGGCCCCTTTCGCGTCCGGCGAACACCGCACGCTCACAGCGAAACCGCCGCCCGCCATGCGATCTTCGGCCCTACCGTCGCCACCATGACCCTTCTCGCCGCACCCGACCTCCAAGCCCCCGGCCAGACCCTCAACGACTCGGTCTACGAACAGCTCCTGCGCGACCGCATCGTCTTCCTCGGCTCCGAAGTCAACGACGACATCGCCAACCGGATCATCGCCCAGCTGCTCCTGCTCGCCGCCGACGACCCCGCCAAGGACATCACCTTCTACATCAACTCCCCCGGCGGCTCGGTGACCGCCGGCATGGCCATCTACGACACCATGCAGCTCGTCAAACCCGACGTCGCCACCTGGGGCCTCGGCTTCGTCGCCTCCATGGGCCAATTCCTGCTCTCCTCCGGCACCCCCGGCAAGCGCTACCTGCTGCCCAACACCCGCATCGTCATGCACCAGCCCTCGGCCGGCATCAGCGGCGCCGCCACCGACATCGCCATCCAGGCCGAGGTCTTCGGCAAGATGAAACGCCGCATCGCCGAAATCACCGCGCGCCAGACGGGCCAGACCGTCGAGCGCATCACCGCCGACGCCGACCGCGACCGCTGGTTCGACGCGGACGAAGCCCTGACCTACGGTTTCGTCGACCACATCGTGGGCTGAGTTCCCCCGTCTTTGCTGGTCTTTGTGCGCAAATGAGTGCCGGGGCGATTTTCGAAGAAAATCGCCCCGGCGTATAGGTCGTTATACACTTTGTGAGGTCACCGAAGAGACCGGGTGTCGGGCGGGGTTCAGACGCCGCCGAGGCCTCGGCGGGCCAGCAGGGGCTCGATCTCCGGGTCGCGGCCGCGGAAGGCGCGGAACGCGTCCATGGGGTCGATGCTCCCTCCCCTGCCGAGGAGGGTGCGGCGGAAGTGGTCGCCGTTGGCGCGGGTCAGTCCCCCGTTTTCGCGGAACCACTGGACGGTGTCGGCGTCGAGGACTTCGCTCCAGATGTAGGAGTAGTACCCGGCGCTGTAGCCGCCGCTGAAGATGTGGGCGAAGTACGTCGTGCGGTAGCGCGGCGGGATGGCGTCGACGGCCACACCGGCCTTCACGAGGGCCTCGGTTTCGAAGCGCTGCACGTCCCCCACCCGGTCGTCGACGCCGAGGCCGTGCCAGGCCTGGTCGAGCAGGGACGCCGCCAGGTACTCGGTGGTGGAGAACCCTTCGCCGTACTGCTGGGCGGCGAGCAGCTTCTCCACCTGCTCCTGCGGCAGCGCCTCGCCCGTCTCGTGGTGTTTCGCGTAGTGGGCCAGGACTTCCGGCCACAGCATCCACATCTCGTTGACCTGCGACGGGTATTCGACGAAGTCGCGGGGGACGTTGGTGCCGGAGAAGGTCGGGTAGCGGACCGAGGAGACCAGCGCGTGCAGGGCGTGGCCGAATTCGTGGAACGCGGTGACGAGCTCGTCGAAGGTGAGCAGGGTCGGCTCCCCCGCCGGCGGCTTGTTCACGTTCAGCACGTTGACCACGACCGTCTTGCGGTCCAGCAGCTCGGACTGGTCGACGAAGGTGTTCATCCAGGCGCCGCCGCGCTTGGCGTCGCGGGTGTAGAGGTCCAGCAGGTACAGGCCCAGCGGCGTGCCGTCGGCGTCGAAGACCTCGAAGGTCCGGACCTCCGGGTGGTACTTCGGCAGGTCGTCGCGCTCGGTGAAGGTGAGGCCGTACAGCTTCGTCGCGGCGAAGAAGACACCGTCGAGGTACACGCGGTCGGCCTCGAAGTAGGGGCGCAGGGCCTCGGTGTCGACCTCGAAGCGCTCACGGCGGACCTGGGCGGCGTAGAACGGCCAGTCCGACGGCGCCAGCTTCGCGCCCGGCACGTCGGCTTCCAGCAGCTGCTGGAGTTCGGCGGCTTCGGCGCGGGCGTTCGCGACGGCCGCGGGTGCCAGCCGTTCCAGCAGCCCGGCGGCGGCTTCGGCCGTCTTCGCCGTCTCGTCGGCGATGACGTACGCGGCGTGGTTCGGGTAGCCGAGCAGGGCGGCTCGTTCCGCGCGCAGGCGGACGATCTCGGCGACGATCGCGTTGTTGTCGTTGGCGTTGCCGCGGTTGCCCCGCGCCATCGACGCGGTGTGGATGCGCTCCCGGACGTCCCGGTCGCGCAGGGTCTCCAGCGGCGACGCCTGGCTCGTCGGCAGGCTGAGCGTGAGCACGTACTTGCCGTCTTCGCCGCGGGCGGACGCCGCTTCGGCCGCGGTGGCGATCGCGCCGTCGCCGAAGCCGTCGAGCTCGGCGCGGTCGGCGATGACGACGGCCAGCTCGTTGGTGTCCTTGAGCAGGTTCTGCTGGAACTTCGTCTGCAGGGTGGACAGCTGCTCGTTCAGCTCGCGCAGGCGGGCCTGCTCGGCTTCGCCGAGGCCGGCACCGGCGCGGCTGAAGTCGGTGTGCCGCCGTTCCAGCAGCCGCAGCGACTCCTCGTCCAGCCCGAGCTCGCCGCGGCGCGCGTGGAGGGCGTCGATCCGGGCGAACAGCTGCGGGTTCAGGTGGATGGCGTCGTGGTGGGCGGCCAGCTTCGGCGCGAACTCCGCCTGGATGGCCTGGATCTCGTCGGTGCTGTTGGAGCCGGACAGGTTGTAGAACACGCTCGCCACCCGGCCCAGCAGCTCACCGGCGCGTTCGAGGGCCACGATGGTGTTCTCGAACGTCGGCTCGGCGTCCTGCGCCGCGATCTGCTCGATCTCCGCCGCGTGATCGGCGAGGCCGGCCTCGAACGCGGGCCGGTAGTGCTCGTCGGAGATCCGGTCGAAGGGCGGCAGGGCGTAGGGCAGCTCGCTGGGTGCGGCGAACGGGTTGTCCGGCGAAATCATCGGGCAGGCTCCTGGTCGGGGACAGACACTCGGTCTTGCCACCCTACGGGGTCGGCCGGGGTCGATGTCAGCGCTTTCCGGAGGTGGCCGGGGTCACCGCCCCGTGGTACCGCCCACCACGGCGTCGCTGCTCGACGCGGCCTTCTTGCCCTTCTTCGGCTTCGGTTCCGGCGGAACGATGCCCCGCAGGTCCCCGCCGTGGTCGTTGACGCGCATCACGAAGGGCCGCGTCTCGGTGTAGCGCACGACGGAGATGGACGCCGGGTCGACGACGATCCGCTGGAAGGCGTCGAGGTGCTGGCCGAGCGCGTCGGCGAGGATGGATTTGATGACGTCCCCGTGGCTGCAGAGCAGCCAGACGGCGTGGTCCCCGTGCTCGGCGGAGATCCGCCGGTCGTGCGCCCGGACGGCGGCGACCGAGCGGGCCTGCATCTGGGCCAGGCCCTCGCCGCCGGGGAACACCGCGGCCGAGGCGTGCGCCTGCACGACCCGCCACAGCGGTTCCTTGGCGAGGTGCTTGAGCTCCTTGCCGGTCCAGTCGCCGTAGTCCACTTCGGACAACCCGGGCTCGACGACCTTGCCGAGCCCCCTGGCCGCCGCCAGGGGGCCGACGGTCTGCTTGCACCGCAGCATCGGCGACACGACGAGCCCGGCCAGTGGCACGCCGTCGAGCCGTCCGACGAGCTTCTCCGCCTGGGCGCGGCCGGTGTCGTCGAGGTTGACCTTCGGGGAGCGCCCGGCCAGGATGCCGGACCCGTTGGCCGTCGACTTGCCGTGCCGGAGGAGGATCACCGTACTCACGGGGCCCACCCTACGTGGGAGGTCGCGAATGACTCATTCGCGACCTCCCACGTCCCGAATGAGTCATTCGCGACACCGGCGCGTCAGTGACCGACCGGGCCCGCGTTCGGGTCCAGCACGCCGCTGAAGATCAGCACGAACAGCAGGACGCCCAGCACCAGCCGGTAGACCACGAACGGCACGAAGCTGCGCTTCTTGATGTACGCCATCAGCCAGGCGATCACCGCGTACCCCACGCCGAACGCGACCAGCGTGGCCAGGATCGTCGGGCCCCACTGGGCGGGCACGTCGCCCGAGCCGATGTCCTTGAGCTTGTACACGCCCGACCCGAACACCGCCGGCAGCGCCAGCAGGAACGAGTACTCCGCCGCCTCCGCGCGGGTGTAGCCGAGCAGCAGGCCCGCGCTCGTCGTGCCACCCGAACGGGACACGCCCGGGATCAGGGCCAGCGCCTGCGCGAACCCGAACCCGAGGCCGTGCGGCACGGTGAGGTCGTCCAGCGTGCGCTCCTGCTTGCCGATCCGGTCGGCGATCAGCAGGATCACGCCGAACACGATGAGCACCGTCGCGGTGATCCGCAGGTCGCGGAACGCGCTGTCGATCTCGTCCTGCAGCAGCAGGCCGAGCACCACGATCGGGAGCGAGCCGACGATGATCAGCCAGCCGAGGCGGGCGTCCGGGTCGCGGCGCCACTCCGCCTTGTACAGCGAGAAGAACCAGGCCCGCAGGATCTTCCCGATCTTGGGCCCGAAGTAGATGATCACCGCCAGCTCGGTGCCGATCTGGGTGACGGCGGTGAACGCCGCGCCCGGGTCGTCCCAGCCGGCCAGCGCCGCGACGATCCGCAGGTGCGCGCTCGACGAAATCGGCAGGAACTCCGTCAGGCCCTGGACCAGGCCCAGGACGAGTGCTTCGAACCACCCCACGTCAGGCCACCCCCGCCAGCTCGAGCGCCTCGGCGGCCGTGCGCAACGCCGAGGCCGGCTCCGGGCCGTAGGGCGACACCGACAGGGTCGTCACGCCGGCTTCGGCGTATTCCGTCATCTTCTCCGCGATCCGTTCCTTCGGGCCCAGCAGCGACGTCGCGTCGAGGAACTCGGCCGGCACCGCCGCCATCGCCCCCGCCCGGTCGCCCGCCAGGTACTTCTCCTGCACTTCGGCGGCCTCGGCCGCGAATCCCATCCGGCACGCCAGCCGGTTGTAGAAGTTCTTCTCCTTGCTCCCCATCCCCCCGAGGTAGAGCGCCGCGTAACCGCGGACGGCGTCCGCGCTCCTCCGCCAGTCCTCGCCCGGCACCAGCGGCACCGAAGGGACGACGTCGAAGCCGTCCAGGTTGCGTCCGGCCCGCTCGGCGCCGGCGCGGACATGGGCCAGCTGCTCCCCCGCGTGGGCCGGCGAGAAGAACACCGGCAGCCAGCCGTCGGCGATCTCGCCGGCCAGCTCCAGGTTCTTCGGGCCGATCGCGGCCAGGTACAGCGGGAGGTGCTTGCGGGCCGGGCGGACGGTCAGCCGCAGCGCCTTGCCCGGGCCGTCCGGCAGCGGCAGCGTGAAGTGCTCGCCCTCGAACCGCACCCGCTCCCGCCGCAACGCCGAACGCACGATCGAGGCGTACTCCCGGGTCCGGCCCACCGGAGAGGTGAACCGCACGCCGTGCCAGCCCTCGGACACCTGCGGGCCGGACACGCCCAGGCCGAGCCGGAACCGGCCGCCCGACAGCGTGTCCAGCGTCGCGGCGGTCATCGCCGTCATCGCCGGCGTGCGGGCCGGGATCTGCAGCACGGCGGCACCGACGTCGATCCGCGACGTCCGCGCCGCGATCCAGGTGAGCACGGTCACCGCGTCCGAGCCGTAGGCCTCCGCGGCCCACACGACCGCGTAGCCGAGGTCCTCCGCCTGTTTCGCCAGGGCCAGGTTCGCGGGGTCGTTCCCCGCTCCCCAGTAGCCGAGATTCAGTCCGAGTCGCACGGGGCCAGACCCTAACGGGGGCCTTGATCGCGACACGACTCACCTTGGTCTCCTCCGGACGGGGCAGCCCACTAGGCTCGGCGGTCGTGGAAAAGCGACTGCTCGGCCGCTCGGGACTGCGCGTCTCCCGTATGGCGCTCGGCACCATGACCTGGGGTGGCGACACCGACGCGGAGGAGGCCGCCAGCCAGCTGGTCGCCTTCGTCGACGCCGGCGGCACCCTGGTGGACACGGCCGACATCTACGGCGAGGGCGAGAGCGAGCGGGTGCTCGGCTCGCTGCTCGGCGACCTCGTGCCCCGCGAAGACGTCGTCCTCGCGACGAAGGCCGTCGCCAAGCGCACCGACGGGCCGTTCGGCGGCGGTGCCTCCCGCGGCGCCCTGCTCACCGCGCTCGACGGCTCGCTCAAGCGGCTCGGCACCGACCACATCGACCTGTGGCAGCTGCACGCCTGGGACGACTGCGTGCCGCTCGCCGAGACCCTCGCCGCCCTCGAGTACGCCGTGACCAGCGGAAAGGTCCGCTACGTCGGCGTCTCGAACTACGCCGGCTGGCAGCTGGCCACCGCCGCCGCGGGCGCCTCGGCCCTCGCGCCGATCGTCTCCACCCAGGTCGAGTACTCGCTGCTGGAACGCGGGGTGGACCGCGAGGTCGTCCCCGCGGCCGCGCACCACGGCATCGGGCTGCTCCCGTGGGCACCGCTCGGCCGCGGCGTGCTGACCGGCAAGTACCGCACCGGCACCCCCGCCGACTCCCGCGGCGCGAACAGCGCCTACGCCGGGTACGTCGAGCACCACCGCACCGACCGCGCCGCCCGGATCGTGCAGGCGGTCGCGACCGCCGCCGACGGCCTTGGCACGTCCCCGCTGGCCGTGGCCCTGGCCTGGGTCCGCGACCGGCCCGGCGTCGTCGCCCCGGTGGTCGGCGCCCGGGACACCGGCCAGCTCACCGGCTCGCTGACGGCGGAGGACATCACCCTCCCGCCCGCCATCCGGTCCGCGCTCGACGACGTCAGCGCGATCGAGGTCGGCTACCCCGAACGCTGGCCGCGGTGAGCGCCAGGTGTCTGTTCGGTGACACGCACGTGACGGCACGGGGATCGAGGAGCATGCTGGTGAAGACCGACCGCCGAGGGACAACTGGAGGCCGCAACGTGCATCGGCTCGCCGCCGTGTCGTGGCTCGCGCTCCCGCTCGCCGGTGCCCTGGTGCTCTCGGGCTGCTCGTCGGCCAAGTCGACCTCCGACGACCTGCAGGTCGTCGCGAACCCGACCGCCGCGCGCCCGGCCGTCTCCCCCGCCGTGACCGTGCCGCCGGCCGGTCAGGTCCTCCGCGACGGCTCGGTGTCGGCTGTCGCCGTGGACGCGAAGACCTCGACCCTCGTCGTTGCGGTTTCTTCGCCACCGGCTCTGCGCCTGTACGACTTGAACGCACTCGCGTCCCCCCCGGTGAATATGCCGTTATACAGTGCTGCGTCCCGGCTGACGGTGTCGCCGGGGCGGGTGGAGATCGCCGAGCCCGGTCGGGGTGTGGTGCAGCAGCTGACGTTGCCGGACCGGAAGCTGACCGAGACGAAGACCGGCGGGCAGCCGGCTTCGAGCATCGCCTACGGGGCCGATCGCCTGGTCGCGATGGGCGCGGGCAAGGACATCCGGGTGCTGCCGGCCACGGGTCCGGCACGGACGATCGGCGGGCAGCTCTACAGCGCCGACGACGTGGTCGACACCGGGGACGGCGTGGTGGTGCTGGATCGGCTGCGGACCGCGGTGTTCTCCGTCGACGTCGCCGCCGGGAAGGTCGACGAAGGCTTGCGGGCGGGCGACGGCGCCGCGAACGCCGTGGCGGACTCTTATGGGCGCGTGCTGGTGACCGACGCCCGCGCGGGGGCGCTGCTGGCGTTCTCGGCGGGCCCGCTGATCCTGAAGCAGCGCTACCCGGTGCCCGGCGGCGCGTACGGGATCGCCTACGACGCCGCGCGCAGCCTGGCGTGGGTGACGCTCACCGAACGCAACGAAGTCGTCGGGTTCGACGTCCGCGGCGGCGAGCCCGTGGAGAAGTACCGGTTCCCCACCGTGCGCCAGCCGGACTCGGTGGGGGTGGACGAGAAGAGCGGCCGGGTGATCGTCGGCTCGGCCGCAGGAGAAGGGACCCAGGTGATCCAGCCATGACAGCGGTCAGCGAGGCGGTGGTCGAAGGGGATTGGGAGTATCGCCGCCTGCACCTCCCCCCGGGCGTGTCCCGGCG
This sequence comes from Amycolatopsis sp. NPDC003731, assembly GCF_053586895.1. Classification (NCBI taxonomy): domain Bacteria; kingdom Bacillati; phylum Actinomycetota; class Actinomycetes; order Pseudonocardiales; family Pseudonocardiaceae; genus Amycolatopsis; species Amycolatopsis sp. NPDC003731. The sequence continues at coordinate 16,895 of NZ_JBSFNC010000020.1, forward strand.
TGCGGCGGCGATCCAGCTCTCCATCCACGCGGAGTTCGCGGGCTGGGAACTGCGCACCGTGCGGCTCTACGCCGACGGCACGCGCCGGGTCTGGCTCCGCCGCAAGAAGACGGCGCAGAGCCTCCCCGGCGCCCTCCCGACCTAACCGAGCACGCGGTTCAGCCAGTCGCCCCAGGTCTTCTCCTCGACGTCCGCGTCGGCTCCCGGGGCGAACAAGTGGTGGCAGGCGACCATCGCGCCCTGGAAGCCGCGGACGAACCGGAACATCGCGTCCGGCGTCCGGATGCCCACCGTCTGGTCGTTCACGGCGTAGACCACGCCTCCCCCGCCGAGCCGGACCCGGTCGCCTTCGGACGGGCGCGCCGGCAGTCCCAGCTCGGCGCCCAGCCGCGTCCATGCCTCGTCCCAGTCCGCGACCGGCGGGCCGAACGCGGTGACCGGGGTGGCCGTCCGGCCCGCGAAGTGCGTCACGTACTCGACCAGCGTGCGGAAGAACAGGTCGCCGCCCGCGGTCATCGCCTCGAACTCGTCCTCCCAGTCGTCGCCCGGCAGGAAGCCGCTGGTGACGCAGCGGAGCACCGTGCTGCCGCCGCCGCGGCCCTCGATGAGGAATTCGTACGCGATCCGGCGTCCGTCCGGTGCGGTGTCGCTGCCGTAGGCGAGCTTCTCCGCCGGGTCCCACTCGCTGATCCGGAACTCGGGCCGGTAGGCCCCGAAGGCGCCGCGGATCGTGCCGCCGCTGCCGCCCTCGACCTCGTTGCGGCCCATGAACCAGGAGTCGATGCCCGGGCCGGTCGCGATGGCTTCCCACACCTGCTCCGGCGTCGCCCCGACTTCGGCGGCGTCGGTCAGTTCGAACTCGTACCCCACTTCAGGACTCCTCCGGGACGCTCGGGTGCACGGCGACGACCACCCGGTGCGAGCGGCCCTTCTCGGCCGCCTCGTCGTGGTACTTCCCCACCAGCGTGGTGACCGCGGCCGTGAGCTCCTCGGCGAACGCGGCCCGGTCGGCGGCGGAGGCGAACCGCACCTCGCCGTCGAGCGCGAACGTCGCCAGGCGCTGCTTGGCCTTGGCCGCGCCGGTGATCAGCAGGCCGACGTCCCGCACGAGCCGGCCGGCGACGGCGAGCAGCCACCGCGCCGAGAGCCGGTCCGGTGAGCGGGCCGGGTCCGGCTGCACCGCGGCCAGCGCCGTCGGCGAGATGACGTACGAGGCCGCCGTCGCCCGCATCATCCGCTCGGTGACGTTGCCCTTGCGGCGTTCCTCGACCAGTTCGACCAGGCCGTGGCTCTCCAGCGCGCGCAGGTGGTAGTTGACCTTCTGGCGCGGCAGGCCGACGCGCGCGGCGAGCATGGTCGCCGAGGCCGGCTCGGCCAGTTCGGCCAGCAGCCGGGCCCGGACCGGGTCCAGCGACACCTCGGCCGCCGCCGCGTCTTCGATCACCGCAACGGGAAACATGCGCCCAGCATCCAGCCGAACAGAGAAGTTGTCAAGAACGATCGAGCTGTCGGTCGATGAGGGTCTGGAAGTGCGGGCAGCTCATGAGGTCGTCGTGCCGGCAGTCACCCTCGATCAGCTCGAGCGCGGCCTGGGCGCGCGCGATCCGGGTCCGGAGCCGCTCCCGCTGGCGGGCCGCCATCGCCGCCCGCCCGGCCGCGGACCGGTCGGTCAGCATCGACCGGATGTCCGCGAGCTCGAACCCGGCTTCCTTGGCGACCAGGATCGCGGCCACCCGCCGGAGGTCCGCGTCGGTGTACCGGCGCCGGCTGCCGGCGCGGGCGGGGGTCAGCAGCCCTTCCGCCTCCCAGTAGCGCAGCACGTGGGCCGGCAGCCCGAACCGGGCCGCCACTTCGCCGATTGACTTCATGTCGGCATTAAGTCGCAGGATGGGTCGCATGTCCACGTTGCTGAGCCTCCTCGACGCCCTCGACGACCGCCCGCAAGCCGTCCACCTGCGGGAACGTACTTACGAAGGACTTGGTGACGTCGTGGTCGACGTCGGCTGCGGCGGCGGGCGGGCCGTCGGCGAGCTGGCCGCCCGCGGGGTGCGGGCCATCGGCGTCGACGCCGACCCGGCCATGATCTCGGTGGCGGCCGCGCGCTGGCCGGACGGCGAGTTCCACGTCGCCGACGCGACCGCCCTGCCCCTCGACGACGGCGCGGTCACCGGCTACCGCGCCGACAAGGTCCTGCACGTCCTGCCCGACCCCGCGCTCGCGGTCGCCGAGGCCCGCCGCGTCCTGGCCCCGGGCGGCCGCGCGGTGCTCGCCGGCCAGGACTGGGACACGATCGTCATCGATTCGGACGATCCGGCGCGCACCCGCTCGATCGTCCACACGCGAGCGGACGGCATGCCGCACCCGCGGATCGCGCGACGGTACCGGAACCTGTTGCTGGACCACGGGTTCAAGCAGGTCACGGTCGAGGTTCACACGGTGGTGTGGACGGACGTGGCGGCCCTGCCGGTCTTGGCCAACCTCGGCGGCGACGGCGCCTGGCTGGAGGAGCAGTCGGCCCGCGCCCGCGACGACCGGCTGTTCGTCGCGGCGCCGATGTTCGTCGCCACCGGCACCCGCTGACCTCAGGCGCGCCGGCTCGCGTTGACCAGCGCGACCACCCGCGGCAGCACCTGGGCCGCGGCCTCCAGCGGCACGACGTGGCCCACCCCCGGCAGCACCACCGCCGTCCCGTTGCCGAGGCCGCGGACCCAGTGCTCCACATCGGACGCGCGGACGATCCGGTCGCGCTCCCCCACGATCGCCGTCACCGGGAGGTCGGCGACCTGGGCCAGCGCCGCGTCGCGCGCGTAGGCGTCCATGGCCGGGCGGAACACCGACACCGTGTGGGGCCAGTTGCCGCGGATCATCTTGACCGTCAGCTCGACCAGGTCCGGGTCCGGGTCGTCGCCGAAGAGCCACCAGCGCAGGCCCGCGCTGACCGCCCGGCTGGTGTGCTCGCGCACCACGCCGAACAGCTTCGAGCCGAGCACCGCTTCGAGGTCGCGGGCCAGCTTGCCCAGCGCGTTCGGCCAGGTCGCCGACACCTCGGTGGCGAGGGTGCCCGACGACGTCGCCAGCAGTACCAGCCCCGACACCCGCTCGGCGAACAACGCCGGGTGCCGCTGGGACAGCGACATGATCGCCAGGCCGCCCATGTCGTGGCCGACCAGCACCACCCGGCCGTCGGGCACCTCGCGGGTCAGCAGCTCGGCGAGGTCGTCGCCGAGCTGGGCCATGGTCGCGGTGCCGCGGCGGGCCCGCCCGGAGCCGCCGTGGCCGCGCTGGTCGAAGGTCAGCACGGCCACCGGCCCGTCGGCGGCGTCGGGCACCAGTGGCGCGATACGGCCCCAGCTGCGCTGGTCAAGCGCGTAGCCGTGGACGAACACCACGGTCACCGGCGCGGCCGGGTCGCCCCTGCGGATCACCTGCAGGGGCGTGCCGTCGGCGAGCGCGAACCCGGTCATCAGCTGGTGCGCAGGAACCGGTCGAGTACGCGGGTGCCGAACTTCAGCGCCTCGACCGGGACCCGCTCGTCGACGCCGTGGAACAGCGCCGAGAAGTCGAGGTCCGCGGGCAGCTTCAGCGGCGCGAAGCCGAAGTTGCGGATGCCCAGCTCCTGGAACGACTTCGCGTCGGTGCCGCCGGACAGCATGTACGGCAGCGTCTTCGCGCCCGGATCCTCGGCCAGGACCGCGGCGGTCATGGCGTCCACGAGCGCGCCGTCGAAGGTGGTCTCTACCGGCGGGAGCTCCATCCACTCCTTCTCGATGTCGGGACCGAGCAGCTCGTCCAGCTCGCGGTCGAAGGCCTCCAGCCGGCCCGGCAGGATCCGGCAGTCGACCGCGGCCTCGGCGACGGACGGGATGACGTTCGACTTGTACCCGGCGGTGAGCATGGTCGGGTTGGCCGTGTCGCGCAGGGTCGCGCCGATCATCCGGGAGATGTTGCCCAGCTTGGCGACCGAGCCTTCGAGGTCGTCCTCGGGGAAGTCCCAGCCGGTGATCTCGGTGACGCCGGCCAGGAACTCCTTCACCGAGTCGGTGAGCACGAGCGGGAACCGGTGGTTGCCGAGCTTCGCCACGGCCTCGGACAGCTTCGTGACCGCGTTGTCGCGGTGGATCATCGAGCCGTGCCCGGCGGTGCCGCGCACGCGCAGCTTCATCCAGCGGATGCCCTTCTCCGCCGTCTCGATCAGGTAGGCGCGGACGTCGTCCTTGAGCGTGATCGAGAAGCCCCCGACCTCACTGATCGCCTCGGTGACGCCCTCGAACAGCTCGGGCCGGTTCTCGACCAGCCACTGCGCGCCGAACTTGCCACCGGCCTCTTCGTCGGCCAAGAAGGCGAAGACGAGGTCCCGCGGCGGCACGATGTTGTTCAGCTTGTAGTGCCGGGCCAGCGCGAGCGCCATCGCGCACATGTCCTTCATGTCGACCGCGCCGCGGCCCCAGACGTAGTCGTCCTGGATCGCCCCGGAGAAGGGGTGCACCGACCACTCCGACGCGTCGGCGGGCACGGCGTCGAGGTGACCGTGGATGAGCAGGGCGCCCCGCTCGCGGTCGGCGCCTTCGAGCCGCACGATCACGTTGTGCCGGTTCTTCCCGCCCGACTCGACGTAGGTGATCTCGTAGCCGGCGTCGGTCAGCTTCTCCGCCACGTACTCCGCCGCCGCCCGCTCGCCGACCAGCGTGTCGGGATCGCCGGTGTTGGTCGTGTCGATGCGGATGAGCTCGCTGGTCAGCGTGACGGCTTCGGCCGCGGCGGCTTCGATCAGGTTCGGTTCGGTCACCGGCCATTCCTATCATTGGCGCCGTCGGACGCGCTGGCCGTGGGAACAGGCTGAGCTCGGCCGTCCGACCGGCGGAATACGACGTTATACAGGGTGGGCCTGCCGTCGCCGGTCGCGCACGTAGATGACCGGCGACTTGCTTTCGCCCGGGCTGCGGCGGTTCATCTCGAACAGCGCGGTCGCGGCGATCAGGTCACTGAGCTTGGCGTAGCCGTAGGTGCGGGAGTCGAAGTCCGGGCGCTGCTTCGTGACGATGTTACCGATGGCGGACAGCGACGCCCAGCCGTCGTCGTCGGAAGCGGCTTCGACCGCGTTGCGCAGCACGGATCCTCCGCCGCACCGGGAATCCGTCCCGGCCGGCCCGGGTGCATCCTGCCCGAACCGGGGACCCGGCGCGCTCCGGTCTCCCGGCCCGTCGCGAACATGAAATAGATTCGGCTACTTGCCGGTACGATCATTCCCCACCGGCTGGTGGACTGTCAGCCATGTCACCCTCGAAAGCCCGCCTCGCCGTGGCCGGTACCGCCTCCGCCGTCCTGCTGCTGCTCGGCAACGCCGGTGTCGCCGACGCCGCCGTTGCCCGGCCCGCCGTCACGGCCGCCGCCGCGCCGTCCTATGCCACCTGGGTCGCCGACGTCACCGCGGTCACCACTCCGGCCGCCGACTACCTCACCCAGCGGCTCGCCGTCCCGGGCGGGCGGACCGCGATCGTGCTCGACATCGACAACACGAGCCTGGAGACCTACTACAACGGCGGGTTCACCACCCCGGCCGTCAAGCCGGTCCTCGCGCTCGCCAAGCTCGCCCAGGCCAAGGGGGCCGCGGTCCTCTTCGTCAGCGACCGCACCGAGGTGCTCCGGTGGCCCACCGAGGGGAACCTGAAGGCGGTCGGGTACCCGGACGACGGGCTCTACCTGCGTCCCCTGTTCAACTTCGACCCGGTGCAGACCAACAAGACCAAGGCCCGGGCCGCCATCGAACAGGCCGGCTACACGATCGTCGCGAACATCGGCAACAACACCACCGACCTCGACGGCGGGCACGCCGAGCGGACCTTCAAGCTGCCGGACTACAACGGCGCGCTGTCCTGAACCGACGCGATCGTCGTCCCGGCCACCGGCGGGCAGGTGAGCAGCCGGGGCTCGCCTGCCCCCGTGGCCACGACGGACGCCAGCAGCCGCACCGCCTCCCGGCCGAGGGCGCGCCGCGGCACCTCGAAGCCGCTGGCTTCCGGACTGGACGGCGGGCAGCCGAGCACCGCCAGCGACAGGTCACCGGGGACCGACACCGCCGCCGCGTGCAGGGCCCGCTGGGCAGGAGCGAACACCGCCTCGTCGACGACCAGCGCGGTCACGCCGTCGGCGAGCCAGCCGCGGACCGCCGTCGCGAGGCCGGTGCCGTCGGTGCGGACCACCAGGGCGGGCTCGATGCCGGTGCCGCTTTCCCGCTCACGCGCGGCCGGGGTGTCGGCCGGCTCGCGCAGGTAGCGGATCCGGTGGTGCCCCGCCTGCCGCAGCCGGGCGAGCACTTCGGCCGACGCCGATGCGTGGTCGGCGTCGACGTACGGGACGCGGTCGCCGAGCTCCGGACAGCGTCCGATGTGGACGATCGGGTACCCGGTGACGAGCTGCTCCGCGGGCACCGGGCCGCCGAAGAACAGGCAGCCGTCGGCGAGCCGGCTGCGGCGGGCGAAGCCGGGGCCGGGCGCGGTGAACATGATCAGGTCCTTGCCGAGCACGGCCGCCTCCGCCGCGATGCCGGCCAGGATCGCCTGGTGCGCCTCGAACGCCGGGCCGGCGGCGCAGATCCCGAAGAGGCCGTGGCCCGCCTGCCGTTTCGCGAGCGGATCGGCGTAACCGAGCCGCTGGGCGGCCTCCAGCACGCGCAGCCGCGTCGCCTCCGCCAGCCGGACCCCGGTGCGGTTGCCGCCGAGCACCACCGACACGGTCGCCTGGGAAACCCCGGCCACGCGCGCGATGTCGGCCTGCCGCACCCTGCCCATCGGGCACCTCGCTCGCCGGTCGCCGGGGTCAGCTGATCGATTCAGACTGCAAGCCCGCTTCGGGACGCGTCAACGGTTTTGCCCGAAACTCCCGTTGATCCGGCCCGGTCATACCGGCGGCGGATGGCAGGATGCGGCCATGCGCTCCTTGCCCCTCGACGGCGTCACGGTCGTGTCGTGCGAACAGGCCGTGGCCGCGCCGCTGGCCACCCGGCACCTGGCCGACCTCGGCGCCCGGGTGCTCAAGATCGAGCGGCCGGGCACCGGCGACTTCGCCCGCGCCTACGACGAAACCGTGCACGGCCTCTCCAGCCACTTCGTGTGGCTGAACCGGTCGAAGGAGAGCGTCGCCCTCGACCTCAAGAGCGACGCGGCGCCCGGCGTGATGGCGGCACTGCTGGACCGGGCGGACGTGTTCGTGCAGAACTTCGCGCCCGGCGTCGCGGACCGCCTCGGGCTGGGCGCGGCCGCCGTGCGCGCGACCCGGCCGCGGCTGATCACGTGCTCGGTGTCGGGTTACGGCTCGACCGGTCCGTACCGCGACGCGAAGGCGTACGACCTGCTCATCCAGTCCGAAGCGGGACTGGTGTCGGTCACCGGATCCGAGGAGGAGCCGGCCAAGAGCGGTATCCCGGCCGCGGACATCGGGGCCGGGATGTACGCGTTCTCCGGCATCCTTTCCGCGCTGTACGACCGCGAGCGCACTGGGCAGGGCACCGAACTGGAAGTGAGCCTGTTCGATTCGCTGGTGGAGTGGATGGGCTTCCCGCTGTACTACGCGGGTTACGGCGGGACGCCGCCGCCGAGGACGGGCACCAGCCACGCCGCGATCGCGCCCTATGGAACGTTCGCCGCGGGCGACGGGACCGAAGTGGTGCTGGCGGTGCAGAACGACTGCGAGTGGGCGGCGTTCTGCGAGCACGCGGTCGCCCGCCCGGACTGGGTCACCGACCCGCGGTTCGCCACCGGCAGCGCCCGCGTGACCCACCGGGCGGAGCTGGAGGCCGCGATCGACGCGATCTTCGCCGAGCTCACCGGCACTTCACTGGAGGCACGGTTGGCAGCGGGCCGGATCGCGTATGCCCGCCGCCGCGACCTGCCGGACGTCTTGGCGCACCCCCAGCTCACGGCCCGCGACCGGTTCGCGGAGGTGGCGACCCCGGGCGGGCCGATCCGGGCGACGCTGCCGCCGATCACGGTGGCCGGCCGGGCGCCGAGGATGGCCCCGGTGCCGGCGCTGGGCGAGCACACGGACGCGGTGTTGAGGGAGTTCGGCTTCGATGTGGACGCACTGCGACGTCAGGGCGCGGTGTAGCGCGGGATCATATACCGGCGGGACCCGGCGATCAGGTGACGCCGACAGGTCCCAGGGAGATTGAGTCGCTGAGCGGAGAGCTGACTGCCCGACGAAAGCCGGATCATCGGCTGGGCACTTCAAATCATGACTACGATTGCCGAATGCAGCTTTTGCAACAGATCGACAACGGAAAGTATTGCAACTTTTACACCACGCGGAAGGCTCGAAAATTTCCAAAGACCAACCAGTCAGGCCATCTGCGCCCCAGGTAAAGATAGTTGAACCAAGGCCCTGGACAACCTTGACTACAGCCATCAGAGCGCGGATCGTCGAAGTTTCCATGATTGAATTCGATCATTTGGAGGACGCGCGATGACCAGCATGAAAATCCGTCGACTGACCCCTTCCGACCTGGAACCCGAGCTGCTTGCTATTGCACTTCCCATCTATCGAAGATGGGAAGCCGCCGTACTGCGCGTTGCCGCTAACCACACAGCGTCCGCCCGGTTTGCCTTACCGATTGCCGAGAATACTCCAGAATCAATCCTCGCGCCGCGATTCCAAGAGCTCGCAAAGACCCACCCCGCGACCGCCGACCTGGTCGCTTCTGCAGCCGCAGAAAAGTTGACGCTTCCCCGGACCCGGCGGAGACTGGAATCGGTTCTTGAACTAAAATTCGACTCCTCTCGCTCAGTCGACGACCTCGCCGCTATTCCTGTCACGGCAAACCCCACGAGCGCGGACATCATCCGCCTCCTCGACCGACACTATGCGCAGATTGGCTTACAACGCACAACAAGCGGTGCCGTTGCCCCTCAGGACCGAGTGGCACTGGACTTGGTGCGAGTGGTATGCGTCGACGAGACCAACGGATTCCTCGGGAGCGAGGCGGGCGACGACGAGATCTACTTGTCAGGCGCCACCATTGACGACCGAGGGGCGACCGACAAGATCGACCCGTTCAAGATCGGTAACTTCAGTGACGGAGATCGAAAAGACTTCAATCCGGCTAAGCGCCTTCACACCTGGCAGGTTGCAACCTCGAATAGCTACCCGAAACACTTCTTCGCGAGCCTATTTCTTTTCGAGAAAGACCAAGGCGATCTCGACGCAACGTTCGAGAAGCTGTTCCGGAAGTTTGCCGATGAGGTCGCAACCAAGCTGGCGTCCATACTTGGCACAACAGTCGGGGCTCTACTCGGCGGCCCCTTGGGCGCGGCCGCCGGAGCATTGATCGGGTGGCTGACCGGCTGGCTGATGGGTAAACTCGTTGACGCACTGGTATCCGCCTGGAAAGACGATCCATTCAACCCGGTACAATTGGAATTCATCATCCCGAATTGGACATCCTCACTCGTCGACCCGAGTAAGGTTTTCCACTTCACAGGTCCCGGCGAGTACGCCGTTCGCTACCGCTGGTCTGCGTCGACGCCACAGCTCCAGCGCGCCTGACACTCCGGTCACGATCGTCGCGGAGCCAGGTAGCCACCAAGGACTGGCCATACCTTTGCGGACAGTCACGGCGGCGGGGTTGCGGAGCAGTCACTTGGTGGTGCGACTGGGCGCCGATGTGTCCAGAGGTTCGTCAGCTCCCGGGATGTGCCGGGTCCTCGTGAGCACCGGCTTGTCCACCATCCGCCCGTCCACGGCGGACACCCCGTCCCCCGCCGCCAGCACCCGGCGGGCCCACGCACGCTCGGCCTCCTTCAGGGCGAAGCCGTCCCGGACCGGCCCCAGCTGCCGCGGATGGAGGCACAACTTGCCCCCGAAACCCAGCGAACGCGCGTAGACGAACGGATCCCGGTCCTCCGGCGCCACGCCGAGCTGGGCCGCCAGGCCCACACTGCCGAACGCCAGCCGCCGCACCGAAGGCACCGCGGCCAGCTCACCCGCGCGTTCCACGCCGAGCGCGGTCTCGATGAGGGCGACCACCTCATCGAACCCGGCGAGCACCCCCGGCGTCTTCGCGCCTTCGGCACCATCACCGGCACGCCCCGCGCGATCACGCTCGAGCCACTCGCCCACAGCCGCACGCGCAGGGTCCGTCGAACCGGCGGCCGGTCGCCGGTTCGAACGTCGTCGCGGTCACCCGGCCGATAGCCGTAAGGGGTCCGGGCCGCCGGACTGCGTGATCACCCGATGCGACGCCCCACCCCTCAGGACGAACCTGGGCTTCACGACGGAAGGAGCCCCTCATGCGAGGCGATTGGATCCACGACTGGGTGCAGGTGGAGATGGCGTACCGGGCCGGGGAGCGCCCGGCACCGGTGGTGCGCGAGCGGCCGGCTGCGCACCCTTGGAAGACGCTGTGGGCCGCGCTGTTCCCGCCGCGCCGGGCCGCGGTGCGCCACCCGTGACGGCCGTCAGCGGGCTCCGGCGTGCACCCGCTCGACCGTCTCGACCAGGGTGTCCAGGCCGGGCAGGACCGCGTCCGCCACCGCCGGGTCCTGCGGGCCGTCGTGCCGGTTGACCCACACGCGCGGGATGTCCAGCGCCTGGGCGGGCACCATGTCGTGGAAGTGGCTCTGCGCGACGTGCACCCAGTTCGCGGCGGTCGCGTCGAAGGAGGCGGCGAACCGCCGGAAGTGGCCGTGCCCCGGCTTGTACTCGCCGACGTCCTCCGCGGTCACGATCGCGTCGATCGGCACCACCAGCCGCCGCTGGGTCTCGCCGATGAGGTCGCGGTCGCAGTTGGTGAGCAGCGCGAGCCGCCAGCCCGCTTCCCGCAGCGCGGACAGGGCCGGCCGGACGTCCGGGAACACCGGCCAGTACGGCAGCCCGGTGCCGAGCACCGACGCGTCGTCCGCCACCAGCTCCAGCCCGGCTTCGGCCGCGGTCCGCCGCACGGACTCGGCGAGCACCTCCCGGTAGCGCCGCACCGGCACTTCGGCCTGGACCTGCGGCTCGATCCGGTTGTAGACCTCGAGCAGGTCCGCGCCGCGGCCGGGGAACAGCAGCTCCAGCCCGGTGGTGATGCCGTGGCGCCAGTCCACCAGCGTGCCGAAGCAGTCGAACGTCGCCCAGCGGATCATCCTGTCCTCTCCCCTGCGTCGGTGCAGCCGTCCGGATACCCGCGGCGGGCCGACCTCATTCACTCGGCCGGACCGTGATCGACGCTCCCGGCCGCAGGGTGATGATCCGCCGCCAGGTGCCGGCCCGCACCTCGGTCCGGGTCCCGCCGACGCTGCGGAGCACCGCCTTGGTGACCTTCCCGGCCCGCCATTCGACGTCCACCTCGAAGCCTCCGCGCGCGCCGATCCCGGTCACCCGGCCCGACGCCGCCCACGCCGACGGCAGCGCGGGCAGCAGTTCCAGCACGCCCGGCCGCGAGTACACCAGCATTTCGAGCATCGCCGTGGGCGCGCCGAGGTTCGCGTCGATCTGGAAGATCGCGTAGCTGCCCTGGCTGTACATGTCGAAGAAGTTCGGCGCGGTCCCGTTGCCGTTGTCCACCGACGGCCGCAGCACGGTGAGCAGCAGCTGGTACGCACGATCGGCGTCCTTGAGCCGCGCCCAGCACGCCGAGCGCCACGCGGTCGCCCAGCCGTAGCTGTCCATCCCGCGCGCGATCAGCAACGCCCGGACACCGTCGAGCAGCTCGCGCGGTGCCGTGTCGGCCGCGATGCGGTCGCCCGGGAAGAAGCCGATCAGCGGGGACAGGTGCCGGTGCGTGGTCTCGCCGAGGTTGTCCGGCGACATCCATTCCTCGAGCCGGCCGGTGGCCGGGCTCACCTTCGGCAGGTACAGCTTCTTCTGCAGCCCGGCGATCCGGTCGCCGTAGGCGCGGTCCCGGCCCAGGACCGCGACGGCTTCGCGGTAGTGCTCGAACAGGTCCCAGACGATCTCCTGCGCGTAGGTGATCCCGCGGGCGTCCTGCGGGCCGTGCTCGGGTGACCAGTCGTGGTCGTCGACGAGCACTTCGCGGCCGTCGACGGTCATCGGGAGCAGCCGCGCGTCCCAGAACTCGGCCGCTCCCTTGAGCAGCGGGTAGATCCGGGCGAGGTAGGCCTTGTCCTGTGTGTGGGCGTAGTGGTCCCAGAGCGAATTGCACAGCCACGCGTTGCCGCCGGGGTGCCACCACCAGCCGGAGCCGCCGTAGATGTTGGTGGAGAAGGCGACCGCCCAGCCCGCGACCTTCCCGCTGGTGTTCCGGTAGCGGTTGCGCGGGTCGTTGAACAGCCGGTTCGTGCTGTCCGTCCACACGGGAAGCTGCGCGAGGCAGTAGCCGGCCAGGGCAGTGAAGTTCTCCGGCAGCGCCGCGCGATCGGCCAGCCAGTAGTTCATCTGGACGTTGATGTCGGTGTGGTAGTCGCTCATCCAATCCGGCGTGTTGGTGTTCTGCCACAGGCCCTGCAGGCCCATCGGCAGGCCGTCGCGCGAGCCGGTGATCGTCAGGTAGCGCCCGAACTGCAGGTAGCTCGCCTCCAGCTCCGGGTCGGGCACACCCGGCTGGTCGTGCCGGGCGACCAGCCGCGACCACGTGTCGAGGGCCCGCCGGGCCGGCGGCGAGTGGCCGAGGTCGACGCTCATCCGGTCGAACAGCCGCCGGTAGTCCGCGACGTGGGTGGCCCGCAGGGCGCTGCCACCCACGGCCAGTGCCGCGGCCGCCTTCCGCTTCGCCAGGGCCAGGGGGTCGAGCGACGCGTCGAGGAACTTCCGCGCCGCGTCGGGCACGTAGTTCGTGCCGCCGCTGAGCACGATGACGACGTCGTCGCCGCTGAACGTGGTCCCGCCGGCCACCGTGCACGCGTACTCCAGGCCGTTGGCGAACGTGCCGGTGAACGCCGTCGCGCCGGAGGAGGTCTCGCCCCGGGTGGGCTCCAGCGACACCGAGCCGGTGACGGGGCCGCCGCTGAACCGGATCACCACGACGTCGTCGGGGTGGCTCGCGAAGTACTCGCGGCGGTACCGGACGCCCTGGTGCCGGTAGGTGATCACGACGAGGCCGTTGCTCAGGTCGAGCGTGCGGCGGTAGTCCGTGACGCCGGTGTGCGCGGGCACCGAGATCCGCAGCTTCGCCAGCAGGCCGAGCGTGCCGAACTTCTCGCGTTCGTACGGGAACTGGCCGTCCTCCTCGAGGACGTCGTTGGCGCCGCCGGTCCACAACGACGCGTCGGCGAGGTAGAGGAAGTCGGCGGCGGGGTCGCCCCCGACGAGAGCACCGATCCGACCATTCCCGATCGGCAGACCCTGCTCGATGATCTTGTCCTCGGCCGCGGGAGCCGGGTACCACAGCGTGGTCGCCCGTGCGTCCGGCACCAGGTCCGCCGCGGCCGGCCGCAGCACGTCCGCGCTGGCCAGGAACGATGGAATCCCGCTGAAGGCGAGGCCGGCGCCGACCGCGCCACCGAGCTTGACGAACGTACGGCGAGAGGGAGGGTTCGACATGTCGGATCCGTTCGGCGTTGAAGGGCGGGACCGGCGTGCAGCTCGCCAAACATATGACCTATCCGGAGCCGAGGTCAAGATTCTTCGTAATTAATCGGATTACATATGAGCGTGCTCGGCCAGGTACTCGCGGAAGGTGATCTCGCCTTCGCGGTGCCCGGGGGTCAGGTGCCCGCCGCCGGCGTAGGCCCGGAACGTCTCCCCCGGCACCTTCACCGGCACGATCCGCTTGTGCCGCCCGGTCACCTCGCCGACCGCCTGGGCCAGCTCGGTCGCGGTGAGGACCTCCGGGCCGCCGAAGTCGGGCGCGCGGCCGGCCGGGTCGTCGACCGCGTGAGCGGCGAGGCGGCGGGCGACGTCCCGGACGTCGACGGGCTGGAACGAGATCCGCGGCACCGGCACCACCGGGAGCCGGGACGCGCCGGAAAGGAGCGTGCGGACCAGGCCGTGGAACTGGGTGGCCCGCTGGATCGTGTACGGCAGGCCCGAGGCCGCGAACAACTCCTCCGTCTCGTGCTTGGCCCGGTAGTAGCCGAGCGGGACCCGGTCGACGCCGACGATCGAGACGTACACCAGGTGCGGGCCGCCCGCCCACCGCGCCGCCTCGATCAGCGTGCGCGCGAGCTGCGTCTCCCGCCCGAAGTAGTCGGTGGCGCAGTGGACGACGACGTCCACCCCGGCGACGGCGCTGTCGATGCCCCGCCCGGTCCGCAGGTCGCCGCGGACGACGTCCGGCGCCGCCCGCCTGCTGAGCACGCGGACTTCCTCGCCCGCCGACCGCAGCCGCGTCACGACCGCCGAGCCGAGCTGCCCGGTGCCGCCGGTGACCAGGATCCGCACGTCGACCACCTCCGGCGACATCCTGGCACGGCGCGGGCCCGCCGGGGAACGGCTTCCCGGCGGGCCCGCGCGGCCTGGCTCAGCTGCGGTTGATGGTGAAGGTGGTGGTGCGGTTGCGGATGTCCTCGGCGTTGTCGGCCAGGGTCAGCCCGGTGAAGGTCGCCGAGCCGACGGCCGGGCCCTGGCCCGGCTCCGGCAGCTCGTTGGCCCAGATCCCGATCCCGGACTTCGCGTCGAAGGCGTCCCCGCTGCGGTGGGCGCCGGTGATCGACACGTTCGCCAGCACGGTGTCCTCGACCGGGTGCTCCGGCGTGGTGCCGTTGTACTTGGTCTGGAACATGATGCCGCTGTAGGTCGGGCTCTGGATGTCCACATCGGACACCCGGATGCCGCGGAACTCCTTGGACGCGGAGAACAGCCAGATCGCCGGGAAGGTCTGCTGGCCCCAGAAGTGGCCGCCGTCCCGGACCAGGGAGGCGTTCTGGACCGTCGTCGGCTGCGGCCCGAACCCGAGGAACGGGTAGCCGAAGTCGAGCGAGCTGATCGTGATCGCCGAGTAGGTCAGCGTGTCCGCGATGTAGAGGTTCCGGAAGGTGTTGCTGTACCCGCCGTACACCGCCAGCCCGGCCGCACGCCACGGCGTGAGCGCGGTGAGGTTCTCGAACACGTTGTCGTACTGGTTGCCCGGGTTGAGGTCCGTGGCGGCGAACAGCGCGAAGCTGTCGTCACCGGTGGACCGGGCCTCGATGTTGGTGACGTGGTTGCCGGTGCTCCCGTTCGTCAGGTTGACGCCGTCGGCGAAGGTGTCGCGGATCCGGGAGTTCTTGATCGTGGTGTTGTCCACGTTGGTGCCCCAGACCATGACCACCTGGTGTTCGACCCAGATGTTGTCGATCGTCAGGTTCGCGACGTTCGTCAGGTTGAACACCTTGCCGGGGCCGTCGATCCGGGACGTGTAGTTGCCGAACACGGCGAACCCGCTGAACGTCGAGCCGTTCGCGCTCGCCTGCACGTCGATGCCGATGTCGGTGTTCTCCTGCCCGGAGGGTGCGGAGAACTTCGTGAACCACGGCCCGGCGCCGGTGACCGTGACGGCCTTGCCGTAGACGTTCAGCTTGCTCGACAACGCGTAGGTCCCGGCCGGCAGGTAGACGCCGGTGAGGGTGGTGTCCTGCCGGACCTTGTCGAGGGCGTTCTGCACGTCCTGCTGGGTGAACCCGGCAGGCACCGCGAAGTGCGCCGGGTCGGGGCTGGCGACCGCGGTGGCCTGCTCGAAGTTGACGAAGTCGATCGCGTAGTTCGTCGTGTTCGCCGCGTCCTTCTGCAGCTTGATCCTGCTGCCGGCGGGCACCGTGGTGCCCAGCAGCATGCTGGCTTCGTCGTAGATGTGCCGCGGGCCGGCGCCCGGCGAGTTGCCCGGGCCGGTCTCGGCGCCGTAGAGCCACGCGAAGTGCGAGGTCAGGTCGATGGCCTTGAGGAAGGTGCCGTCGACGTAGACGTTCAGCGTCGAGTTGATCCCGCCACCGCCCGCGCTGTCCGGGATGGAGAACCGCGTGACCAGCGTGTTGGTGGCCGCGCGGGTGGTGAACTCCACCGAGGAGCCGGTCGAGTTCAGCGTCACGGCCTTGCGGCCCGACGCCTCGCCCGCGAGGTCGCCGATCGTGCGGTTCGGCCCGACCACGGCGGCCCCACCCGCCAGGACGCCGTCCTCGGCTTCGTACATGTCGTAGGGCATGTTCGCGCCACGGCCGGCGAAGAGCGCCTGCGTGCCGGTGTTGTTGCCCTGCTTGACGGGCAGCTCGTTGGCGTCGTTCGCGACCACGGTCTTGACGGTGTACCGGCCGTTGGCGGCGGTCCACGTGCCGACGGTGACCGGGCTCGCGGTGGCTCCGGCGGCGATCGCGCCGGTGTAGGTCCCGCTGAGTGTCTTCACCACGGTGCCGTTCTGGTCCGTGATCGTCACCGTGATGCCGTGGGCGCCGCCGGCGCTCGCCACCGTGCCCTGGTTGCGCAGGGTCGTGGTGAAGGTGACCGTGTTGCCCGCGGACGGGTTGTTCGGCGACCAGGCCGTGGCCGCGACGAGGTCGGAGCTCTGCACCGGGCTGACGACGAGCGCCGCCGAGCTCGTGTAGGCGTTGTTGGCCTCGTTCTGCTCGATGACGGCGTTGGCTTCGTCGACCTTGGCCGTCAACGGGTAGCTGCCCGCGTCCCGGGTGCCGATGTTCGCCGACACCGTCGTCGAAGCGCCTGCCGCGAGCGCGCCGACGGTGGCCGTGCCGACCTTGGTCGTTCCGAGGTAGAGGTTGACGTTCGTCGCGCCCGAAGCTGCCGTGCCCGCGTTGCGGACGGTCGCCGACGCGGTGATCGTGTCGGTCTCCACCGGGTTCTGCGGCGACCAGGACACCCCCGAGATGGTCAGGTCGGGGTTGGGTGCGGGGACGCCGAAGACCTGGAACTCCGCGGCCTGCCCGCCGCCCGCGCCGGAGTTGGCGGTGACGCGCAGGCGGATGTCGGCGGCGCGCCCGCCGAGCGGGATCGTCACGGTGTTGCCGCTCGCGGGGTTGAAGCTGTAGCTCTGGGCGGCGGCCAGCGTGGTGAAGGCGGACGCACTCTGCTCCCGGCCCTCGACGGCGATCGTCTGGGTCCGCGGCCCCCACGCCGGGTCCGGGTTGAGCTTGACCACGACCTGGTTCAGGTCGGCGTTCGCGCCGAGCGCGACGGACAGCAGGTTCGGGTAGGTCCCGCCGCCGCCCTCCCAGTAGGTGGCCACGGAGCCGTCGTTCGCGTTGCCCGCCACGTACGTCCACTCCGTCGAGGACGCCGTGATCGGCTTGCCCAGGGCCAGGTTCGTCCCGGCTTGGGTGCCGGTTCGGGTCACGGTGCTGCTGGGGGCCGACTGGTTGCCCGCCGCGTCCTTCGCCCGGACGAAGTAGGAGACCGTGGCGCCGTCGGGCTGGCTGTCGGTGTAGGTCAGGACGTTCCCGGCGACGCTGCCGCGGAGCTGACTGTTGGCGTAGACGTCGTAGCCGGTGACGCCGGTGTTGTCGGTCGACGCCGACCAGGTGAGCCGGATCTGGCCGCTGGCGGGCTGGGTGTAGGCGAGGTTGCCGGGCGCGGACGGCGGCTGCGTGTCGCCGCCGGCGGGGCCGTGCACCTCGAACTCCGAGAGCTGGGCGGCGGGCCAGCCGGTGTTGGCGCTGACGTTCAGCCGGACGAACCGGGGCTTGCCGCTGACGTCGACGGTGACCGTGTTGGCCTTGGCCGGGTCGAAGACGTACCCGGCGGAGGGCTTCAGGTCGGTGAAGGTGGTCCCGTCGGTGCTGCCCTGGACGCTGATGGTCTCGGTGCGGGCACCCCAGTTCGCGGCCGGCAGCTTGAGCACGAGCTGCGCGACGTCGGTCGGCGTGCCGAGGTCGGCCTGGACCCACTGCGGGAACTGGTTGTTCGCGCTTTCCCAGTAGGTGTCCTGGTTGCCGTCGCCGACGTTCGAGACGGGGTAGCCGGCGAGCTGGCTGCTGGCGGTGTAGGTCGCGGAGGCGGCTTGGACGGCCGGCGCGGGAGCGGCCGGCGCCGCGCTGGCCGGAGCGGCGGGCGTGGCGAGGAGCAGGGACAAGGCGGCGAAGGCGGCCGCGGGTGACAACACACGCTTCGTTCTCATGCGGTTCCTCTGATCCGGGGAGGGGAGGGAGACGACTCGGAGCGAAACCGGAATCTTCCTGACGTCTGCCGCGATCTGCCGGTCATCTGTCAGGTTCTTGCACTGATTCGTTCAAGAGTTACAGTGACCGGGGCCACAAGTCAACGCCCGCGCAGCAAAAAGGCCTCCTCGCGGGGGATGCGAGGAGGCCGTTCCGGCTTGGTTCAGGCGTGCACGGCGCCGAGCCTGATCGCGTGGGTGCCCGGGGCGTCGACCGGGCCGCCGCAGTGGGCGCAGACGGTGGCCGGCTCGAGCACTTCACCGCAGGCGTGGCGCCAGAGGGTGGGCGGTTCGCCCTGGTGGACGTACTTGTCGCCCCAGGCCATCAGGCCGAGCAGGACGGGCTGCAGTGCGCGGCCGGCTTCGGTCGGGTGGTACTCGTGGCGCGGCGGGTGGGCTTCGTACTGGACCTTCTCGAGGACGCCGGCGTCGACGAGCTTGCGCAGCCGCGCGGCCAGGATGTCCCGGCTCGCGCCGGTGTTCTCGGCGATCTGGTTGAACCGCCGCTCCCCCAGCATGATCTCGCGCAGCGCGAGCAGGCTCCACCGTTCGCCGACAATCTCCAGCGCCTCGGCGACCGAGCATTCGCGACCACGCCGGACCATGCCACCTCCACGGGATTGAAAATCCAACCTAGCACGTCAACCGCATGTGACGTGGCGAACAGCTGAGTTGTGGATTCCAACCGACCGGGCGTATACCGGAGGGACCCCCGATCTGCGAGGAGGCAGACGCCATGACGGACGCGGTGATCGTCGACGCGGTACGAACCCCGATCGGCAAGGGCAAGCCGAACGGGACACTGGCCGGGGTGCACCCGGTGGACCTGCACGCCCACGCCTTGCGGTCGCTGGTCGAGCGCACGGGCGTGGACCCGGCCCGCATCGACGACGTGATCAGCGGCGCGGTGGGCCAGATCGGCGAGCAGAGCATGAACACGGCCCGCTGGGCGGCGCTGGCGGCCGGGCTCCCGGAGTCGGTCCCGGCGGTGACGGTCGACCGCCAGTGCGGCAGCAGCCAGCAGGCCGTCCACTTCGCGGCCCAGGGCGTGATCGCGGGCGCGTACGACGTGGTGATCGCCTCGGGTGTCGAGTCGATGAGCCGCGTCCCGATGGGCAGCCAGGTGGCGGGCCGCGACCCGTTCGGCCCCCAGGTGGCGGCCCGCTATCCGGACGGCCTGGTCCCACAGGGCATCAGCGCGGAGCTGATCGCCGCGAAGTGGGGCTTCACCCGGGCACAGCTGGACGAGTTCTCGGCGCAAAGCCACCAGCGGGCGGCGAAGGCGTGGGCGGACGGGAAGTTCGCGGCCGAGGTGGCCCCGCTGAAGGCACCGGGACCGGACGGCACGCTGCGGGAGGTCACCACCGACGAGACGGTCCGGCCGGGCACCACAACGGAGGTTCTCGCGGGCTTGAAGCCGGCCTTCCGGGCGGATGTCTGGGAGCAGCGCTTCCCCCAGCTGGCCTGGCAGGTGACGGCGGGCAATTCTTCCCCGATCAACGACGGCGCGGCAGCATTGCTGATCACGAGCGCCGAGGCGGCAGCGGCACTGGGCCTGAAGCCCCGAGCCCGAATCCACAGTTTCGCGGTAGCGGGCGACGACCCCCTCCTGATGCTGACGGGCATCATCCCGGCCACGAACAAGGTCCTGGCCAAGGCAGGCCTGAAGGTGTCGGACATCGACGCATTCGAGGTCAACGAGGCATTCGCCAGTGTGGTCCTGGCCTGGCAGCACGAGACCGGAGCGGACCTGGCGAAGGTGAACGTCAACGGAGGAGCCATAGCCCTGGGCCACCCCTTGGGAGGCAGCGGAGCAAGGCTGGCCACAACACTGCTGTCGGTCCTGGAGCAAACGGGCGGCCGCTACGGCTTGCAGACGATGTGCGAGGCAGGAGGCCTCGCCAACGCAACAATCATCGAGCGCATCGACTGACCGCACCAAAACCGAAGCAGCACGCACAACCCAAGCACCAAGGAACCCAGACCTCCGGCAACGACCCGGGAATCACTCCGGATCAGGCGCCTCGACACCATCCCGATCAGCCCACTCGAGCAAGGGTTCAAGCGAGAAGACCGCATCATCGATCCCGGCATGAAGATCACCCACCTCGGCGAACCGGCCCGGAACAGTGGCGATCGTGAAATCCCCCGGCTCGGCATCATCGATCTCCGACCACCGAACCGGCGTCGAAACCGTCCCTTCAGGATTTCCGCGAACCGAGTAGGCACTGGCGATCGTGTGATCCCGGGCGTTCTGGTTGTAGTCGACGAAGAGCAACCGCGGATCCCGGTCCTTCCGCCACCAGGTGGTGGTGACGTCGTCCGGCGCCCGCCGTTCGACCTCATGGGCGAAGGCCAGCGCAGCCCGCCGGACATCGGCAAAACCCCACCGCGGCTCGATCCGGACGTAGATGTGCAGCCCCCGGCCACCGGAGGTCTTGGGAAAGCCCACCGCACCGAGCTCGTCGAGAATCTCGTGCGCCACGTGGGCAACCCGCCGCACCCGGTCGTAACCACAATCGGGCATCGGGTCGAGATCGATCCGCCACTCGTCCGGCTTCTCGGTATCGGCCCGCCGCGAGTTCCACGGGTGGAACTCCACAGTGGCCATCTGCACCGCCCACGCGACGTGCGCCAGCTCGGTGACGCACAGCTCGTCCGCGTGCCGGTTGTACCGCGGAAAAGTCACCCGGACCGTCTCCAGCCACGGCGGAGCACCGTTCGGCACCCGCTTCTGGTGCACCTTTTCCCCGGCCACCCCGGACGGGAACCGGTGCAGCATGCAGGGCCGCTCGCGCAGGGCGTTGACGATGCCGTCGCCCACCGAGAGGTAGTAGTTGACCAGGTCGAGCTTCGTCTCACCCCGAGCCGGGAAGTAGACCCGGTCCGGGTTGGAGATCCGCACGGTGTGCGGGCCGACCTCGAGCTCCACAGCCTTGGACGCCATGGCATGACGGTACAGCGGCGCGAAGGGCGGCGGCGGGAGGAAGGCGGTGGTGCACAATCGGCGTGGTGAGCCTCCCGACGGACGGGCACGTCCACACCGAATGGTCCTGGGACACGGTCACCGGTTCGATGATCGGCTCGTGCGAGCGGGCGATCGAGCTGGGCCTGCCGTCGGTGGCGTTCACCGAGCACGCGGACCTGACCCCGTGGCTGATCCCGGAGCCGGTCCGGCCGCTGCTGCCGGACCACTTCCGGGTGCGCCTGCGCGCGGACGGCGTCCTGGAGCCGCCGGACCTGGACGTCGCGGGGTACCTGGCGTGCGTCGAAGAGTGCCGCGCGCGGTTTCCCGACCTGCGGATCCTGTCGGGCGTCGAGCTGAGCGAGCCGCACTGGCACCGCCCCCGCGCCGACGCCCTCCTGGCGGCCCACGACTTCGACCGCGTCCTGGGCTCGGTGCACTCCCTGCCGGACGGCGAGCACCACCAGGAGCTGACGGTGGTCTCGGGCCGGCCGCCGGGCGAGCTGCTGCGGGCGTACCTGGGCGAGGTGCTGGGCCTGGTCGAGTCGACGGCGGACTTCGCGGTGCTGGCCCACATCGACTACGCCCTGCGCCCATGGCCGGCCGAAGGCCCCCCGTTCGTGGCGGCGGACTTCGAGGAGGAGTTCCGGACGGTGCTGCGCGCGTTGCGGGCGAGCGGCCGAGCGCTGGAGGTCAACACGAAGGTGCCGTTGCCGGGCGAGGTGGTCCGGTGGTGGTTCGAGGTGGGCGGCGAGGCGGTGTCGTTCGGCAGCGACGCCCACGAGCCGGGCCTGGTCGGCCACGGCTTCGAGCAGGCGGCAACCCTGGTGGAATCGTGCGGCTTCCGGCCGGGCCGCACCCCGCACGACTTCTGGCGCCGCTGACGCCCGGCGCGGCACGTCAAGCGAGGGCGTGCCGCCCGGAGGCGCGGGACTCCGCGCTCTGGTCCATCAGGCGGGCCGCGACCCGGCCGATCGCCGCGTCCAGTTCGGCTCGGTCACCCGGCCCCCAGTCGCCGAGGCGGTCGGCCAGCCAGTCGTGCCAGGCCTGGACCACCTTGCCGAACTCGGCGCGGCCCCCGGCCGTCAGCTCCCAGCCGTCCCGGGTGTACCGCAGGTGGCCCGTCAGCTCCAGGCGGTTGAACGCCGGCTCCAGCACCTGCGCCGGCACGCCGAAGTACGAGCCGATCGCCGGCAACGTGGCCGGCTCACCGCGGCGGCGACGCAGGTGGACCTGCAGCAGGCACCACATCCCGCCCTCGTCCAGGTCTCCCCCGGCGCGCTCGATGATCGACGGCGCCACCTGGCGGCGCTCGCGGAAGAACAGGGTCGCCACCGCCCGCTCCAGCTCGCGGTCGTCGGTGCGGGCCTCCGGCATCGCGAAACCGTCGCCCAGGTCCGGCGCCGCCGCCCGAGCCGTGTCGCGCAGCGGAACCTCCTTCAGGAAGAACGCCAGGACCAGCGCCACCAAGCCCACCGGCGCCGCCGCGAGGAACACCACGTGCAGCGAGTCGCTGTACGCGCGGATCACCGGCGCCGACACCGACGAAGGCAGCGCGTGCAACGCCGTGGGTACCTGCAGCGCCCGCGGGTCCACCCCCGGCGGTACCGGGAGGGCGGCCAGCTTGGGCGTCAGCTGGTTCGCGTACACCGTGCCGAAGATAGCCGCGCCGAACGAGCTGCCGATCGAGCGCAGGAACGTCACGCCCGAGGTCGCGACGCCGAGGTCGGCGTAGTCCACCGTGTTCTGCACCGCGATGGTCAGGACCTGCATGCCGAGCCCGATGCCGAGGCCCAGCACGGCCATGTACGCCGACGCCTCCCAGAACCCGGTGCCGGTGTCCAGCCGCGACAGCAGGTACAGCCCGATCGTCATGCCCGCCGCCCCGGCCAGCGGGAAGATCTTGTACCGCCCGGTGCGGCTCACCGCGTTGCCCGCGGCGATCGAGGCCACCAGCAGGGCCAGCACCATCGGCAGCAACCGGACCCCGGACGTCGTCGCGGA
The DNA here is from genome assembly GCF_053586895.1 of Amycolatopsis sp. NPDC003731. NCBI lineage: Bacteria > Bacillati > Actinomycetota > Actinomycetes > Pseudonocardiales > Pseudonocardiaceae > Amycolatopsis > Amycolatopsis sp. NPDC003731. The sequence goes on from NZ_JBSFNC010000020.1 coordinate 39,874, forward strand.
CGTGCCCTGGACGTACTGCATGTACGTCGGCAGGTACGACAGCGCGCCGAGCATCGCGAAGCCGACGACGAAGCTCATGATCCCGCCGACGGTGAACACCGGGTTGCGGAACAGCCGCATCGGCAGCATCGGTTCCTTCGCCCGCAGCTCCACGAAGACGAACGCCGCGAGCAGCACGACCGAGCCGAGCGCCATCCCGATGATGGTCGGCGAGCCCCACGCGTACTGCGTGCCGCCCCAGCTCGTCACCAGGGTCAAGCCGGTCGCGGCGAGGCCGATGAGCAGGATGCCGAGGTAGTCGATGACCGGCTTGACCGCCGCGCGCGCGTTCGGCATCGCCGAGGACGCCACCACGAGCACCACGAGGACCAGCGGGATGTTGACGTAGAACGCCCAGCGCCACGACAGGTGGTCGACGAAGAAGCCGCCGAGCATCGGGCCGGCCACGGTCACCACGCCGAACACCGAGCCGAGCACGCCCTGGTACTTGCCGCGCTCGCGCAGCGGGACGACGTCGGCGATCAGCGCGGTCGAGGTGACCATCAGCCCGCCGCCGCCCAGGCCCTGCACCGCGCGCCAGACGATCAGCCAGACCATGCTGTCGGCGAACCCGGCGCAGAACGAGCCGATGCCGAACACGATCACCGACAGCTGGAACATCAGCTTGCGGCCGAACAGGTCGCCGAGCTTGCCGACGACCACCGTCATGATCGTCTCGGCCAGCAGGTAGGACGTCACCACCCAGGACAGGTGCCCGGCGCCCCCGAGGTCGCCGACGATGGTCGGCAGCGCCGTGCCGACGATGGTCTGGTCCAGCGCCGCCAGCAGCATGCCGAGCAGCACCGCACCGAACACGGCGTTGACCCGGCCGCGGCTGAGCGCCGGCGGCGCCGCCGCGCCCGGGGTGACCTCCGCGGTGGCCGTCATCCCCCCAAGCTAGTAGGAGGCGTCCACTGTGGATAGCCACCCGTTCCGGTGGTCCTTGTCCCTCAAAGGGTCCAGCGCTCCCGCAGCGGCGATTCGAGGACGAGCTCGCGTTCGACGGCCGCGGCGATCTCCTCCACCGTCCAGGTTTCCCGGTGCAGGACGGGCCGGATGATCGCGGGCTGGCGGACGGCGTGCAGGTGCCCGTCGGCGAGCCGCAGCACCTGCCCGGTGACGCCGGCCGAGAGGTCGCTGAGCAGGTAGGTCACCAGCGGCGCCACCCGTTCGGGCGGTGGTGCGTCGCGGTTCCCGTTCGGGTCGGCGGCCATCAGCCGGGTCCAGGCGATCGGGCTGACGGCGTTGACGCGCACGCCGTGCTCCGCCAGGTCCGAGGCCCACGAGTAGGTCATCGACGCCACCGCGCCCTTCGACGCCGAGTACGCGGCGGCGCGGCGCTGGCCGATCATCGACCCCGACGTCACGTTGACGATGACACCGCGGCCCCGGGCGCACATGACTTTCGCGGCCGCGGTGCCACAGTGGAACGGGCCGAGCACGTTGGTCTCGACCAGTGTGCGGGTCCGCTCGGCGTCGTCGTCCTCCCACGGCGGCGCGTGGTAACCGACGGCGGCGTTGTTGACGAGCCCGTCCAGCGCCCCGAACCGGCTGCAGCACAGGCTGATCAGCGACCGGGCGTAGTCCGGGTCGGCCACCGAGCCGACGCTCGCCGCCGCGGTACCGCCGTCGGCCACGATCGCCTCCACGGTCTCGCAGGCCGGTTCGCCGTCGACGTCGTTGACGACGACCGCGGCGCCGCTCGCGGCCGCGTGCCGCGCGAACGCCCGCCCCAGCCCGCGTCCGGCACCGGTGATCACCACGGCCCGCCCGTCCAGGAAGCCCATGGCCTCCAGTGTGACGCGGGACCGGCTCAGCTGCGCGTCAAGGACACCAGAAACGGGCGGAACCCGTGCGCGCGGTAGAAATCGAGTGCACCGGCGTTCTGCGCGTACGCCTGCACGGTCATTTCGTTCGCGCCGCGCTCCCGTGCCCAGGCCAGAAATGCGGCCACCAGCGCGCTGCCCACTCCCTCGCGACGGCGGTCCGGAGCGACGCGCATGCTCTCGAGCACGGCCGTCACCGCGTCCGGCCGCAATGGGTCCGGCCGGCGCAACCGCCCGATCAGGTGGCCTGCGCCCCCGCCGGCCAGCAGGCACAGGCACTCCGGGTTCTCGACGAGGCCCGCGTAGTAGGCCTCGCCTTCGCGTGCGGGCCAGCCCGTGTCCATGAACGGGTCGTGCTGCCCACCGTCCTCGGCGAACAACGCCGCGGCCGACGCGACGAGCTCGGGAACGTCCTCGGGACGACACTCGCAAAGAGTCATCCCGACCACGGTAACGGCCCTGTTTTCCGCTGTAAATCACGGCTTCAGCGGGAAAGGTGCGCCAGGCTCTCCAACGCCAGCTGCTCCAGGTGCGCGGCGGCCGCCGCGCTTCCGCCGGCCGCGTGGAACGAGGCCGCCACGACCTCGGCCGCGCGGCGGTACGACGGTTCCGTCAGGACCTCCTCGACCGCCGCCGCGATGCGGGGTGCGTCCGCGCGGCCGAACCGCAGGCGGACGCCCGCGCCCGCCGCGACCACCTGGGCCGCCACGACCGGCTGGTCGTCGCGGATCGGCGCGACCACCAGCGGCAGGCCGTGCCACAGCGTTTCGCAGACCGTGTTGTGGCCCGCGTGGCACAGCACGGCGTCGACCCGGGACAGCAGCGGCAGCTGCGGGACGCTCGGGCGCACCAGGACGTTCGGCGGGACGTCGCCGAGCACGCCGCCCGGGTCGGCGATCACCGCGCGCACGCTCGTCCCGGCGAACGCCTCCGCCGTCGCCGCCAGGAACCCGGCGCCCGCGGACGTGTTCGCCGTCCCCAGGGAGACCAGGACGGTCGGCCGCAGCGGGTCGAGCCACTCCCACGGGAAGTCCGGTGTGGACGGCCGGGCGCCGAGGGCGGGCCCGACGAGCCGGACCGCCGCGGGCAGGGTGGCCGCGCCGAGCAGTTCTCGGGTGGTGAAGGCGAGGACGCCGTGCGGTGAGAACCGCGGGTCCGCCCCGCCCCGGCCGCCGGCGATCCGCGCGCGGAGCCCGTCGAGCAGCTCGCCGACCCACGCCCCGATCTTCGGCATCCCGGCCAGGGGGTCGACGAGCTCGGCCGACGTCGTCGCCGACGTGACCCACGGCAGGCCGGCGGCTTCGGCGAGCAGGCCACCGGCGAGGGCCTGCTGGTCGGCGACCACGACGTGCGGCTCGAAGGCATCGAGCGCCGCGGCCACGCCGGGGGCCATCGCGTCCGCCAGCGGGACGAGGAAGTCCTGCCACAGGAAGCGCAGCGCCGCCGGGCCCTTCAGGTCGGCCGGGCGCACGGGCAGGTCTCCCGCGGCGCAGGAGAACACCAGCGCCTCCGGGCCGGCCAGCTGCCACAGCAGTTCGCCGTGGCCCGCCCAGGCGACCTCGTGGCCGCGCGCGGTGAGCTCGGCCGCCACGCCGACAGCCGGGTTGACGTGCCCCACCAGGGGCGGGACGACGAAGAGGAACCGGGCCACTACCGCACCCGCGCCTGCGTGCGCGCGGTGTCACGGACCCAGTCCGAGATCAGCTCGATGACCTCCGCGGTCCGCTCGACCAGCACCGAATGCCCCTGCTCGGGCAGCACGACGCAGCGGCCTTCGAGGTGCGTCTCGAAGTGCGGCACCTGCGCCGCCAGCCCCGAATCGCCACCGAAGATCGCGAACACCGGGCAGCGCACCGCCGAAAGGTCCGCCGCGATCGTGGCGCTGCGCGGGATGTCCTCGGCGATCGTGGTGGTCTGCAGGATCTTGTTCGCGGCCTTGGACAGCCGGGCGGTGTGCGCGCCGTGGTGGTCGGCGATCCAGCCGATCACCTCGTCGATCGCCAGCCGGGTCTTGGCGTCGGCGAGCCCGTCGGCCATGTGCCGGGTCCACTCCTCGGTCGGTGGTTCGCCTTCGAGCACGACCACGCTGGCCACCCGGTCGGGCCGGGCGGCGGCCAGCCCGAGCGCCACCGAAGCGCCGAAGGAGTTGCCGACGACGTGGACGGGCCGGGTGACGTCGCAGGCGTCGAGGACCGCGACGAGGTCGTCGACGAACCGCTCCAGCCGGTACCCGGACGCCGGGCGGGTCGTCCGGCCGTGCCCGCGCAGGTCGTACATCAGCACGTCGAGGCCGCGCTCGGCGAAGGCCGGGCCGAGCGTGAAGTAGTAGCTGGCCAGGCTGTCGGTCAGCAGCCCGTGGACGCACACCACGATCGGCGCGTCCCCGTCCAGGGGAACGTCCGGGGTGAGCCGCTGGACGTGCACGTCCAGCTCGCCCGCGCGGATCCGGGTCACGCCGTCGCCCGCAGGGAAGCGACGATGTACCGGACGAGCTCGCCCACGGTCAGCGCGATGATCTCGTCCAGGTCGCGCTCGGCGATGAAGGTGGCGAAGTTGACGCGGTCCCCGTAGTGCTCGCGCAGCTGCCCGGACAGCGCCACCAGGTCGACGCTCTCCAGCTCGAGATCGTCGTGGAACGTCGTCTCCATGGTGATTTCCGCAGTGTCTTCCCCGTCCAGCCCGTACTCCTCGAGCAGCTCGCGCAGCATTCCGCTGAGCTGGGCGAGCACGGTCACCTCGTTCGCGGCCGTGGTCTCGATGCTCATCCGGCAGTCTCCTTCGTCTCTTCGGTCCAGGCGACGACGTAGCGGCGCGGCGGCGCACCGGGCGGGTTCTCGACGTCGGCACAGCACACGCGGTACGCGCGGCCCGCGACGCGGACGGTCAGCTCTTCCGGGGCCGCCGCGACGACCTCGAAGTCCCGGGGTTCCCCGCGCAAGCCGGTGCCGCGCAGTTTCGCGACGGCCTCCTTCGCCGTCCAGAACCGGGCGAACCACTGCTCCGGATCGCCCGGCAGGCTCGCGAACAACGCCAGCTCGCCCGGGCCGAGCGCGGCCTCCACAGTGGACTCCGCGCGCGGGGCCACCTCTTCGATGTCGATGCCGCACGGCCCGAACCGGGCGATCGACACCCCGGCTTCGGCGCGGTGCGCCACGGAAATCGTCACCGGGGGCAGCTCCCGGCCGTAGGCGCCGGCCGCGAACGGCCGGCCGCTCTCGTCGTTGCCGATCCGCAGTTCGGCGGGGAACATCTCGGGTTCGCCGCGGGCCCAGAGGAACTGGCGGACCGCGTCCTTGGCCGCGATCCGGCCGAGCAGCCACTGGCGCCGCCCGCGCGGCGGACGGCGGTCGTAGGCGTCGCGTTCGGGGCCGGCGAGGTAGTTGCGCATGATCAGCTCGCGGGTGGCCAGGTCGGGCCACTGCTCGCGCACCAGGGCCCAGCCGCCCGGCTGCTCGTGCGACAGCGTCGAACGCTCCGGCGTCCGGTCGGCCTGCCGGATGTGCGCCGTGCTGTCGAACCGCCGGTCGCGCCAGCCGGCGAACTCGGCCCAGACCCGGCCGTCGTGGACGAGCTGCATGTCCGCGTCGAGGAACTCGCCGGTCAGCCCGGTGATCCGGACCAGGCACTCCAGGCGCTCGCCCGGGGCCGGGTGCGGCCCGTGGAACCGGATTTCGCGCATGGCGACCGGGAAGACGGTGGTCCGTTCGGGCAGCCGGGACATGATCCAGTAGCCGAGCACCTGGCCGACGTTGTCGAGCAGCGCGCCGGGCGCGGCCGGGGTGGTCAGCACGGCCCGCACGTGCCGGTCGCCGATGGCGGTCAGCTCGGTGACGCCCTGGAAGCGCGGCCCGTGGAACATCCACCGCTCGTCGTACAGCTGGGCCGCCGTGGTCTCGGGCACCTTCTCGGCCGACGCCGGGAACCGCCACGGCGCCGGTGCGGCGGCCGGGTACTGCGGGGCGAGTTCGACGACGGCCTGGGAGTAGCCGGTGATGGCCGCGTGCACCCGGTCCGGGCCGTGCGGCCGGACGCGCACCGGCACGGTGACCGCCGGAACCGCGGTGATCCACTGGCTGAGCCGCACGTCGTGCACGGCGACCGCCTGCCGTCCGGGCGCGGCCTGCTCGGCGAACCGCATGAGGTGGTCGATCACCGTGGTCGCCGGGACGACCGGCCAGCGATCGCCCGGGTCGGCTTGGGGTGGCTGTTTGAAGAAACAGTGGTCGAGCAGGTACGGCATCGTTTCGAGCGACACGGTGAGGGTGGTGTCGAGTGCCCGCGGTGCCGGGAGGCGGCGCGCCGGGCCGGCGAGCACGGTGGACGCCAGCTCGGCGGTGTCGGCCAGCAGGGCGGCGAACTCCGCGGCGAGCGGGCCCTTCGCGGCCAGGTCGTCCACGCCTGCCTTCCGGGCGGCCGGCAGCGCGATCCGCGCGCGGACCTGGTCGTCCAGGGAGATCAGGCGGCCGCCGAGATCGAGCTTGACCGCCTTGGGCGCGGCCGGGCGTTCGCCGGGCAGGCGCGCGAAGTCGACGTCGAGACCGTCGGCCCACAGCGCGGTCGCGACCCGGCGCAGCTGCGCGAGCCCGGGTCGTTGCGCCGAGTGCGCGGCCACGACCAGGTGTTCCTCGCCGTGCAGGGTGTCGCCGACCAGCGAGCCGAGCTGCCCGGCGCCCACCTGGACGAACGCGCGGAACCCGGCGTCGTACAGGGCCCGCACGAGCGGGCGGAACCGGACCGGCTGCAGCAGGTGGCGCACGAACAGCTCGCGGATCCCGGCCGCACCCGCCGGGTATTCGGACACCGTGGTCGCCGACCAGAGCGGCAGGGCGGGCGGGTGCAGCGTGAACCGCTCGGCCGCCGCCCGGATCGGGTCCAGGTACGGCCGCAGCATCGGGGTGTGGAAGCCCGAGCGGAACGGCAGCACCTGCGCCACGATCCCGGCGTCGCGGAACCGCTCCACGAGCGCGCCGACCGCCGCTTCCGGCCCGCAGATCATGGCCTGGTTCGGGGAATTGTCGTGGGAGAGGACGACGTCCGCCCGCTCGGCCAGCTCTTCGGTCACCCGCGGCGCGGACGCGCCGATCGCGGCGAAGGCGAGACCGGGGACGACGAGCGCGTCCGGGTCGAACCCGGCGAGGAAGGTGTCGACCTCTTCTTCGGCGTAGACGCCGGCGACGGCCATCGCCGTCCATTCGCCCAGGCTGTGCCCGGCGACGGCGTCCGGCGTGACACCGAGCCGGCCGAGGGCGCCGTGCAGCAGCCGGCCCAGCTCGAACACCGCCGCACCCTGCCGCCCGACGTCGCCGACCTCGACGTCCGCGTGCTTCCAGGGCAGACCGAAGTGACGGGCGACGTCGCCGCAGTCGAGCGTGAGTTCCGACTCCAGGCCGGGGAAGAGGAACGCGATCTTGCCGCCGCCCGGCCCGAGCAGGGGGCGGTCGGCGAACCAGACGTCGTTGCGGCCGCGCCAGGCCCGGCCGCGCGCCAGGACCTTCCGGGCCAGGGCCAGCCGTTTCCCGGTCGGGTCGACGATGCCGAGCCGGACCGGGCCGCGCCCGGTTTCCGGCGGCCCGGGCCGGTCGAACGCCTCGCGCAGCGCGTCGAGGGTCGGCGCGGCCAGCCGCAGCACGCGCTCGGGCTCGCGCACCACGACCGGTTTCGCGCGGCCCGGGGCCTGTTCGAGGACGACGTGGGCGTTGATCCCGCCGAAGCCGAACGCGTTGACCGCGGCGCGGCGCACCGGCGCGTCCCACGGCGCGGCGGCGGCCAGCGTGGAAAAGCGGGTCTTGGCCAGCTCCGGGTGCGGGTCGTCGCAGTGCAGCGTGGGCAGCAGGACGCCGTGGTGCACGGCCAAGGCCGCCTTGACCAGCCCGGCGATCCCGGCCGCGGGCATCGTGTGGCCGATCATCGACTTGACCGAGCCCAGAACGGCAGAGCCTGCGCTTCCGAACACCTCTTTCAGCGTGGTGAGTTCCGCGGCGTCGCCGGCCGGGGTCGCGGTGCCGTGCGCCTCCAGCAGGCCGATGGAGTCCGGGGCGGCCGGATCGAGGCCGGCCGCGGCCCACGCCTGGCGGACGGCCCGGACCTGGCCACCGGAGTCGGGGCTGGCCAGGCTCGCGGTCCGGCCGTCGGAGGCGACGCCGGTCCCGGTGATCACGGCGTAGACGCGGTCGCCGTCGCGCTGGGCGTCTTCGAGGCGCTTGAGGACGACGACGCCGGTGCCTTCGCCGATCAGCACCCCGTCGGCGTCGCGGTGGAACGGCCGGATCCGCTCCGACGGTGACAGCGCGCCGAGCTGGGTGAACACGCTCCAGAAGGTGATGTCGTGGCAGTGGTGCACCCCGCCGGCGAGGACGACGTCGCACCGGCCGGTGGCCAGCTCCCGCACGGCGTGGTCGACGGCGATCAGCGAGGACGCGCACGCGGCGTCCACCGTGTAGGCCGGGCCGCGCAGGTCGAGGCGGTTGGCCAGCCGCGACGCGGCCAGGTTCGGCACCAGCCCGATCGCGGATTCGGGTGCCTCGGGGCCGAGCTGGTCGGTGAAGGCCTGGCGGACGGCGTCGAGCCGGTCGGCGTCGAGGTCGGGCATGAGCTCGCCGAGGGTGCGGACGAGCTGGCTCGCGGTGCGGACCCGCTGGTCGAGCCGGACCAGCCCGGGCGTCAGGTACCCGCCGCGGCCCAGCACGACGCCGACCTTCGCGCGGTCAGCGGGCAGGCGGTCCGGGCCACCGGCGTCGGCGACGGCCTGCGCCGCTACGCGCAGCGCGATCAGCTGGTCGGGCTCGGTGGCGGGCACGGACTTCGGCATGATCCCGAAGCCGGTGACGTCCACTTCGGCCAGTTCGTCGACGAACCCGCCGCGCCGGCAGTAGACCCGGTCGGCCCGGCGCTGCTCGTCCGGCGCGTAGTGCGCGTGGTCCCACTTGCCCGGCGGCACCTCGGTGATCGCGTCGACGCCGCCCGCGAGGTTGCGCCAGTAGCTCACCAGGTCGGGGGCGCCGGGCAGCAGGACCGACATCCCGACGATGGCCACGCGCATGCCGGTCACCAGCCCGAGGCGGTGTGGACGACGGCGCCGGTGCCCGGACGGCCCCAGGCCAGCTCGCGCAGCAGGCCGAGGGTGCCCTCCTCCGGGTCGATCAGCGCGATGCCGCGGCGGGCGTAGTCGCGCATGAGTTCGGGCGTGACCATGCCGTCGTGCTCACCGGTCGGGGCCCACGGTCCCCAGTGGACGGTCACCGCCCGCCCGGCCGGCCACTGGCGGCCGAGCGTCTCGAGGGCGTCGTTCGCGGCGGCGTAGTCGGACTGGCCGCGGTTGCCGAGCGTGGCGGCGATGCTGCCGAACAGGACGACGAAAGCGGGCTCTTCGGGCAGGTCGGCGGTCGCTTCGAGGAGGGTGCGGGCGCCGTCGACCTTGGTGCCGTAGACGCGCTCGAACGACTCGGGCGTCTTCTCGGCGACGAGCTTGTCCTCGATGACGCCGGCCGCGTAGACGATGCCGTCGAGCCGGCCGTGCTCGGCGTGGATCTCCTTGACCGCGCGGTGCACGGCTTCGGCGTCGAGCATGTCGACCGACTGGTAGCGCGCCGGGCTGCCGAGGGCTTCGAGCTTGGCCAGGGTCTGCCGGACCTCGCGTTCACCCAGGATCCGGCGGACGGCACGTTCGATCTCGGCGGGGCTCTTCGAGCCGGATCCGATGAGCGCGGCTCGGAGGTCTTGGGCCGTCGTGGCCTGCGGGTGTTCGTCGTGGTGGGCGGGCACGGGTGTCCGGCCGAGCAGTTCGATCCGGCACCCGGCGGCCGCGGCGAGGGTGGTGGCGAACCGGGCGGTGATGCCCTTGGCGCCGCCGACGAGCAGGACGACCGAGTCCCGGGTCAGGCCGATGGCGGCGGCTTCGGCGGCGCCGTCGCCGGCCGGGCCCGCGCCGTTGGTGGCGAGCGGGCCGAGGTCCTGTTCGGTCATCCGGAAACCCCTGCGAGCGTTGCCGTCACGGACGACGACGGGTTCGCGGTCTGCTGTGGACAGTTCTTGGATCAGTGCGGTGGCTTGGTTTTCGGGTGTTTCGTCCGGGAACAGCTCGACCACGCGGGTGAGGGTGGCGGGGTATTCGCGGGCGAGGCTGCGGTGGAAGCCGCGCAGGCCTTCGCCGGGCCCGGCGGTGAGCAGCCAGGACGGGTTCGTCGCGAGGGCGGCCTGGTACTGCGGGAAGGCGGCGGGCAGCGCGGTGCCGGGGAGGAAGAGGACCCCGTCGAACCCGGCACGGACCTCGTCGGCGACCTCGGCCGTCGCGCCGAGCCCGGTGAGGTGAGTGTGGACGGCCTCGGCGAGCGGCCCCCCGCCGAGAAGCAGGAACTTCCGCCCGGTGACGTCGGGCGTCTCGGCGGGTGGCAGGTCGGCTTCGGCCATGACCAGGCGTTTCGGCGCCACGATGAGCGGCGCGGGCTCGGCCGGCTCCGAGCGCCCCGATGTGGCGTCCGACGCCACTGGGGGACGTTCGCCGTCGATGAGGTCGGCGATCGCCGCGGCGGTGCGGGCCTTGGCCAGTTCCTCGACGTCGCCACCTGGGTCGAGGTTCAAGCGCGTCGCCAGTTCCCCGGCGATCTCGGCGCGCTTGATGGAGTCCACGCTCAGATCGGCTTCCAGATCGAGGTCCGGCTCGATCATCTCCACCGGATAACCCGTCCGCTCCCCGATCACCGCCACCACCGTCTCCAGTACCGAAGCGGTCTCCGGGGCCGGCGCGGGGCCGATCAGCGCCGCGATCGCCGCCGCCGTGCGCGCCTTCGCGAACTCCTCCACGTCACCGCCGGCGAGCCCGAGCCGGGACGCCAGCTCACCCGCGATCTCCGCCCGCTTGATCGAATCCACGCTCAAATCGGCTTCCAGATCGAGGTCCGGCTCGATCATCTCCACCGGATAACCCGTCCGTTCCCCGATCACCTCGACCACCGTCTCCAGCACCGAAGCGGACTTCGGCAGCGCGACCGGCGCCACCGCCGCGGGCTGTTGTTCGATGACCGGGACCGGGGAAGGCAACGGAGCGTCCGTGCCGAGGAAGCCCAACAGGACGTCGCGCTGGGCGGCGATCATCTCGCGGCTCGTGCGCAGGAAGTCCGCGACCATCGCCTCCGACGTCGCCGCCGGCGGAGCCGCGGCCGACACCCCGAACGAGACCCGCTCCGCCGGGCGGAGGGCGCCCGCCGGGATGGTGCCGTCCGCCGCGCGGAGGAGGTGGCCGTCGACCGTCCACCCGGGACGCTTCGGCCGCGGCGCCACGAATGCGTCCACCGCGTCACGCCCGCGGAACAGCCAGCCCGTCTCGAGCGGCACTCCGGACACCGCCAGCTGCGCCAGCGCGCCGAGGAAGCCCGGCAGGCCGCGGCGGCCCGGCTGCTCGAACCCGACCGTCCGGTGCGGCCGGTCGCCGAGGATGGCGGCGACCTGCTTGGCCAGCACGGCACCGGGCCCGGCCTCGACGAACACCCGGGCCCCGGCCGCGTACATCGCCTCGACCTGCTCCACGAACCGGACCGGCGAGCCCACTTGGGCGGCCAGCTCGCCGCGGATCGCGTCCGGCTCCTGCGGGTAGGGCCCGGCCGTCCGGTTGCCGTACACCGCAACCGCGGGCCGCACGACGCCGATCGCCTCCAGGGCCCGGCCGAACGTCTCCCCCGCCGGCGCCACCAGCGAGCTGTGGAACGCGCACGCCACCTGGATCCGCTTCGCGCCCAGCCCGGCGGCCCGCAGCTGCCCGACCGCGGTCTCGACGTCGGCTGTCGGCCCGGAAATCACCGTCTGCTTGGGCGAGTTGTGGTTCGCCAGCACGACCGGCGATTCCCCGAGGACCGCGAGAACCTCGGCGGCGGACGCCGACACCGCGGCCATCGCGCCCGGGTCGTCGGCGGGAACCGCGTCGAGGATCGCCGCCGCCCGGACGTGGCTCGCGTGCACCAGCCCTTCCGGCGTGAAGGCGCCCGCCGCGGCCAGAGCCGTCAGTTCGCCGTAGCTGTGGCCGCCCAGCATCCCGGGCCGCACGCCGGCCCGGGTCAGCAGCCGGAACGCGGCCAGCCCGGCCATCCCGAGCGCGGGCTGGGCGACGCGCGTGTCGGTGACCCGCTCGACGCGGTCCCGCCGCGCCGGCTCCCCGAACACCGCCGGGCCGAAGACGACCTCGGCCGTCGCCGGGTCGAGCCGCAGGTAGCGCTGCAGCTCGGGGAAGGTGACGAACAGCTCGGCGAACATGCCCGGCCGCTGGCTGCCCTGGCCGGGGAACAGCACCGCGACCTCGCCCGCCACGGTGTCGTCCGCGCGGAACACGCCTGGGGCGTCGTGCCCGTCCAGTGCCTGCCGCAGCAGTCCGGTCAATTCGTCCACAGTGGACGCGACGACGGCCAGGCGGGCCGGACGTCCCTGCGCCCGCTGGGCCGCCGCGAGGGCCAGGTCCCGCAGCCGCCACGGCGAAGGGGCCTCCGAAGCCAGGGCCAGCAGATCCCGCGCCGCCGCCTCCGTCGCGAAGGTGAACAGTTCCGCCGGCCACTCGTCGGCGGCTTGCGCGGGCGGGACGCCGTCGTGGGCGGCGAGCACGACGTGGAAGTTGGTGCCGCCGAAGCCGAACGCGCTGACCCCGGCCAGCCGCTCGGCCGGTGGCGCGGTCCACGGCTGCGCGGCCGACTGGAAGACGAACGGGCTGGTCGCCGGGTCCCAGGCCGGGTTCGGTGCCGCGAGGTGCAGCGTCGGCGGTTTGACGCCGGTGTGCACGGAGAGGGCGGCCTTGATCAGCCCGGCCAGGCCCGCGGCGCACTTGGTGTGCCCGATCTGGGACTTCACCGAGCCGATCGTGCACGCCCCGGGGGCGGCGCCGGCCTCGGTGAACACCTTGGTCAGCGTGCCCAGCTCGGTCCGGTCGCCGACGACGGTGCCGGTCCCGTGCGCCTCGACCAGCCCGACGCGCGCGGGCGAGACACCGGCGTTGCGGTAGGCGCGGGTCAGCGCGGTGTGCTGCCCCTCGGGCCGCGGCGCCGTCAACCCCAGCGCGCGGCCGTCCGAAGCCGCGCCGACGCCCTTGATCACGGCGTACACGCGGTCACCGTCGCGTTCGGCGTCGGCGAGGCGCTTCAGGGCGAGGCAGGCGACGCCTTCGCCGAGCGCGATGCCGTCGGCCGCGTTGTCGAACGTCGCCGACCGCCCGGTCGGCGAAAGCGCGTGCGCCGAGGCGAACAGGAGGTAGTCGTTGATGCCGTTGTGCAGGTCCGCGCCCCCGCACAGGACGAGGTCGCTGGTGCCGGCGGTCAGTTCCTTGCAGGCGACGTCGACCGCGGTCAGCGAGGACGCGCACGCGGCGTCGACGGTGTAGTTGGCCCCGCCCAGGTCGAGCCGGTTGGCGATGCGCCCGGCGATGACGTTCGCGAGCACGCCCGGGAAGGAGTCCTCGGTGATCTTCGGCAGCCGTTCGTCCAGTTCGGACGGGAGTTCGCCGAGGTAGGACGGCAGCACGGACCGCAGGGTCATCGCGTTCGACAGGTCGCTGCCCGCTTCGGCGCCGAACACGACCGACGTCCGGGCCCGGTCGAACGCGCGGTCGGCGTAGCCCGCGTCGGCCAGCGCGCGGTGCGCGGCTTCCAAGGCGAGCAGCTGCACGGGCTCGATGCTGGCCAGCGACGACGGCGGAATGCCGTACTTCAGCGGGTCGAAGCCGATCTCGGGCAGGAACCCGCCCCAGCGCGACGGCGTCCGCTCCCCCTGGCCCTCGGGGTCGTAATAGAGGGAGGTGTCCCAGCGCTGCGGGGGCACCTCGGTGACCGCGTCGGTGCCGGCCAGCACGTTCGCCCAGAACGCGGCCAGGTCCGGGGCCTGCGGGAACATGCACGCCATGCCGACGATCGCGATGTCCAGCGGCGCCGGCGCGCCCGGTTCGGTCTCGGTGACGCCGAACTCGGCCGCCCGCGCCCGCAGGAACGCGTTGGCGCCTTCGCCGACCGAGTGGTGCAGGCCGGCGATCGTGGTGACGGCCGAGCGCAGGACGGCGACTTCGCCGGCCATGAACATGCCTTCGGCGAGCTGACGGTCTTCGCCGACGTCCCGCAGCTCGGCGCCCACGCGCTCGATGCCCTTGCTCGCCAGGCGAAGCCGCCCGACGTTGAGCGTTTCCAGCCGCTCCCAGGCGTCGCGGCTCGGCACGCCGCGCTCGGCGAGATCCGCCTTGATCGCCGCGTACTCCTCGGTGAACGGGCTGCGCACGCAGCGGGTGGCGTGGCCCGGCGCGGTCTCGAGGAGGTCGGTGTGCTCGGCTTCGAGCAGGCTGCGCTGGAACAGCGGGAGCACGGCACCCGCGTCGACGGCCTCGCGCGTGAAGAGGTAGGCGGTGCCCATCAGCACGCCGATCGCCGCACCGCGCGCGGCCACCGGGGCGGCGAGGGCCGCCACCATCGCGGCCGAGCGTTCGTCGTGGATGCCGCCGGCGAACAGCAGCTGCAGGTCCGTGGCCGCGTCCGGGGTGGCCGCGAGGAAGTCGGCGAGGACGCCGAGCTGGGCCTCCCACAACGGGAAGCTGGTGCGCGGTCCGACGTGACCGCCGCATTCGGAGCCTTCGAAGACGAACTTGCGGGCGCCCGCTTCGAGGAACTGCTTCAGCAGCCCCGGCGAGGGCACGTGCAGGAAGGTGGCGATGCCGGCCTCTTCCAGCGCCACGGCCTGCGCGGGCCGGCCGCCGGCGATGATCGCGTGCGTCGGCCGGAGTTCGCGGATGACGGCCAGCTGCGCGGCCTTGACGTCGTCGGCGGCGAACCCGAGGACGCCGACGCCCCAGGGTGCGCCGCCCACGGCCGCGCGGGTCCGGTCCAGCACGTCGCGGGTCTGTTCCGGGCCGGACAGGGCCAGCGCGATGAACGGCAGCGCGCCGCCCGCGGCGACCGCGGCCGCGAAGGCGGGCTGGTCGCTGACCCGGGTCATCGGGCCCTGGGCGACCGGCAGGGCCGTGCCGAGCGCGCGGCTGCCCGCGCTGCCGGGGCCCAGCACCGCGTCCGGCAGGCGGAGGGCCTCGCCGACGGCGTCGGCCAGGCCGCGCACCGCCGCGGTCACCGTGCCCCAGCGGTCGCGGAACCGGGTGGCGAGGAAGACGTCCTGGCCGGCTTCCAGGGGTTCGATGCCGCGGCGGGCCAGCACGCGGACGCCGTCGGTGACGGTCGTTTCCGAGCCGTCGAGCCCGGTGACGGCGGTGGTCAGGGCCGACGGCAGTTCGGCTTCCGGGAGCAGGGCCAGCTGGGTGTCGACGACGACGCCGGCCGCGCCACCGGCGACGGCGGCCGCGGCGGTGTGCGGCCCGATGCCGCCCGCGGCCCACACCGGGATGTCCAGGGTGTCGTCGGCGAGCAGGGCCTGCAGCAGCACGAAGGTGCTCAGTTCCCCGACCCGGCCGCCGCTTTCGTGGCCGCGGGCGATCAGGCCGTGGGCGCCGGCGGCGACGGCCCGGCCGGCCGCGGCGCGGGAGGTGACCTCGGCCAGCACTCGCCGTCCCGGGAAGTCCCGCGGGGCGCACTCGGCGTCTTCGGTCAGCAGCACGGTGGTCACGGCGTCGGGCAGGTCCGCCGGACCGGCCAGCCGGACCCCGAACGCCGGGACGCCCCATTCGCCGAGCAGTGCGAGCTCGTCCGCGGCCGCGGTGCCTCCGGCCGTGAGGTCGAGCACGCCGAGCCCGCCCCCGCGTGCGGCGGCGGCGACGCCGCGTGCCGACGGCCATCGCAGCGGCGACACGGCGACGACCAGCCCGGCCGGCACGGAGTCGTCTTTCGAGAGACGCATGGGAACTCCCGCTACGCACGAAAGGGTGAAGGGTAACGGGGAGTACTTAAGCGGGTTCCTTCCGTGCCGTCAACAACCCACCGCGATTTCATCGCCATGGTTCAGAAAATTCGGGAGCGACCAGGCCGAAGGTGCAAGAATTTAACGTCGCCGTCACGTTCCCGCCCCGGACACGGGCCACGACCAATACCCGGTCCTGCCGGGAGTGGACCGGTTCGGGACGTGGTCCACCCGGCACGCGCCGCCGGACGGCGCAAGCCATCCCGCCTGGTGGACCTGCACGCACTGGCCGATCCGGACCACGCCGTCCGTCGGGTCCGGCGTTTCCCGGGGACCCCCGGCGCTTATCCCGCCGGTAAAGCTGAGGGACCCGGACGTTCGCTTCGCCGATCCGGACAAGCCGCCGCCGAATACCCCCACCGGCGATTTAACAGGAATGTTCCCGAGCGCTGAACAAATCGCAACGAGAATTGCCGACACACCTCCGCACACCCCGCCGAGTCCACAGTGGATTGTTCGCCCTCCGGGATTCTCGGTGCTCACGAGACCACGAACGGGGACGTCGGAGGCCACATCCACGCCGATCGGGGCGACCGCCGGTATTCGGGCGACCACCGGCGGTACCCCGGGCGGGCGCGCGTGATCGAAATTTCCCACCATCGCGTTACAGGCTTTTCCTGAGAAGAAGCTGAAGACATTTCGCGTACTGCGGAGTAGCACTAGACAGTACGTCTAAGCTTGGACTGTTCGTCCAGACCTGGAGGTGGCGGTGGAGTACTGGTACACCGACGAGCGATCGGGGACGCGGTACCCCGGCGACCCACTGCGCTGGCGCGGCGACGACGGCGCCCCGCTGACCGTGGCACCCCGGCCCGGCCTGCGCCCGGCGGACGTCGACACCGGCGTCCGCTCGCTCTGGCGGTACCGGGCGGCGCTGCCCGGCGACCTGCGCCCGGTGTCCCTCGGGGAAGGCTGCACCCCGCTCGTCCCCCGGGACTGGGCCGGTGCCGACGTCCGGTTCAAGCTCGAATGGTTCAGCCCGACCGGCAGCTTCAAGGACCGCGGCTCCAGCGTCATGGTCTCGGCGCTGGCCGGCGCCGGGGTCCGGGAGCTCCTGGAGGACAGCTCCGGCAACGGTGGCTCGTCGGTGGCGGCCTACAGCGCCGCGGCCGGGATCGCGGCGACCGTCCTCGCCCCGGAAGGGACGTCACCGGCCAAGGTGCTCCAGACTCGCGCGTACGGCGCGGCCGTCGAACTGGTGCCGGGCACCCGCGACGACACTGCTGCCGAGGCCGTCCGCCGGTCGGACCGCACGACTTACGCGAGCCACAACTGGCACCCGTTCTTCCTGCAGGGCACCAAGACCCTCGCCTACGAGCTGTGGGAGGACCTCGGGTTCCGCGCCCCGGACGCCGTCGTCACCGTGGCCGGCGCGGGCAGCATCGTGCTGGGTTGCGACCTCGGGTTCGGGGAACTCCTCGAAGCCGGGTCGATCAAGCGGCGCCCGCGGCTGCTGGTCGCGCAGCCGCGCAACTGCTCCCCCCTCGACGCGGCCTTCCACGACCGGCAGCCACCGGAGTTCGCCCCGACCGTCGCCGAAGGCACGGCGATCCGCCGTCCGGTGCGGCTGCCGGAGGTCCTCGCGGCGATCCGGCGCTCGGGCGGGGACACCGCGGCGATCGACGAGGACGCCATCGCCGCGGCCGCCCGCCGCCTGGCGGCCGTGGGCCTGTACGCGGAGCCGACCAGCGCCACGGCCGCGGCGGCGATCGACGTCTTCCGCGCGCGGGGCGCCATCCGTGACGGCGAAACCACGGTCGTCGTGCTCACCGGCTCCGGCCTTAAAGCCGCCGACAAGCTGCGGGAGCTGATCGGATGACCGAGGACGAGCTGCTGCTGCGCGAGGCGGAGAAGATCGCCCACGCCGTCGGCCGGATGTTCCCCGGCCTGTGCGAGGTGGTGCTGCACGACCTGCGCGACCCGGCCCACGCCGTGCGCGCGATCGAAGGCGGCCTGTCCGGCCGCGCGGTCGGCGACCCGGCGACCGAGCTGGGCCTGGCCCGGATCGCCGACCCCGGGTTCCCGGACGTGCTGCAGAGCTACCCCAACCGCTTCCCGGACGGCCGGCCCGCGAAGAGCACGTCGATCGGCCTCCGCAACTCGGACGGCGAGTACGTCGCGGCACTGTGCCTCAACCTCGACGTCTCGCTGCTCGGCTCGGCGGCCCACGCCCTGACCCGGCTGGCCAGCACCGACGGACCGGCCCCGGTCACCGAGTCCCTGCGGGCCCGGACGAGCGACGAGCTGCGCGCCCTGGTCGAGGACTACGCGGCCGAGCGCGGCCACACGCCGCGCAGCCTCCCGGCGGCCGCCAAGAAGGACCTCGTGCGGTCGCTGAAGGAACGGGGATTCCTGGAGCTGAAGAACGCGGTGCCGTCACTGATCGACCTGCTCGGGATCTCGCGGGCCAGCGTCTACAACTACCTGCGCTGACGTCAGAACCTTATTCAGCCGTCGGCCGGCGCGAGAGTCACCGCAGGCGGTGAGCTGCGGTCCGTGGCGCCGTCCTGACCAGAATAAGGTTCTCAGAAGATCGACCAGCCGGTCAGCGTCGTGAACCGGTCGAGGGCGGCGACGCCGGCGACGGAGTTGCCCCGCGCGTCCAGACCCGGGCTCCACACGCAGACCGCGCACCGACCGGGGACGATCGCCACGATGCCGCCGCCCACGCCGCTCTTGCCCGGCAGGCCGACGCGGTAGGCGAATTCGCCCGCCGCGTCGTACGTGCCGCAGGTCAGCATCACCGCGTTGATCCGCTTCGCCGCGCTGAGCCCGAGCAGGCGGGAGCCGTCGTTGCGGAGGCCGTGGCGGGCCAGGAACAACGCCGAGCGGGCGACGTCCGCGCAGCTCATCGCGATCGAGCACTGGCGGACGTACTGGTCCAGCACCGACGGCACCGGGTGGCGCATGTTGCCGTAGGAGGCCATGAAGTACGCGAGGGCGCGGTTGCGGTCGGCGTGCCCCGCCTCCGAGGCCGCCACTTCGGGGTCCACGGCGATCTCGGGACGGCCGCTCTCCTGCCGGAGGAAAGCCAGCAAGGCGTCCGCCGCGTCGCCGTGGCGGGCCAGTTCGTCGGTCACCACCAGCGCGCCCGCGTTGATGAACGGATTGCGCGGGATGCCGTCCTCGTGTTCCAGCTGCACGAGCGAATTGAACGGGTCGCCGGACGGTTCCCGGCCGACGCGCGCCCACACGCCGTCGCCGCGCGAAAGCGTCAGCGCGAGGGTGAACACTTTGGACATGCTCTGCACGGAGAACGGGTGCTCCCAGTCGCCGACGCCGTGCACCGCACCGTCCACTTCGGCCACCGCCATGCCGAACCGCCCCGGCTCCACCCTGGCCAGCGCGGGAATGTAGTCCGCGACGGCGCCGCGGCCGACGTCGGTCGCGACGTCGTCGGCTATCCGGTCCAGCAGCGCCGCGAGATCCACGGGCCCGAGCGTAGAAGGCGCTTCGGAACGGGCCGCGGGCACCCCGGGTGGAACCGGGTCCGCGATTCGCGGAACGATCTTCGCGTGATGTCCGGCACACCTTAAGTCTTCCTTAGCCTGCTTGGTGACCTGCCGCACACGGCTCTAGCGTCCGATAACCATGGATTCCTCGCTGCTCACCGAAAAAGGTGAAAGCTACTCGAAAGCGCTGGGCAACCGCCAAGTGCAGATGATCGCCATCGGCGGCGCGATCGGCGTCGGGCTCTTCCTCGGCGCCGGTGGCAAGCTCCACCAGGTCGGCCCGTCGCTGATCTTCTCGTACGCGATCTGCGGGATCGCCGCCTACTTCGTGATGCGCGCGCTCGGCGAACTCGTCCTGCACGAGCCCAGCTCCGGCAGTTTCGTCACCTACGCGCGGAAGTTCATCGGGCCGTGGGCCGGCTTCGCCTCCGGCTGGATGTACTGGGTGAACTGGGCGATGACCGGGATCGCCGAGATCACCGCGGTCGCCATCTACGTGCACAAGTGGCTGCCGGGCGTGCCGCAGTGGATCACCGCGCTGATCGCGCTGGGCGTCCTGCTGGTGGTGAACCTGCTGTCGGTCAAGGTGTTCGGCGAGCTGGAGTTCTGGTTCTCGGTGGTCAAGGTGCTGGCCATCGTCGTCTTCCTGGTCGTCGGCGCGGGCCTGGTGGTGACGAGCGCGGACATCGGCGGCACCCCGGCCGGCGCGCACAACCTGACCGGCCACAGTGGACTCTTCCCGGCGGGCATCGGCATCGCGCTGATGACGCTGCAGGCGGTCATCTTCGCCTACTCGGCGATCGAGGTCGTCGGCATCGCGGCCGGCGAGACGAAGGACGCCCGCAAGGTCCTGCCGAAGGCGATCAACGGCGTGGTCTGGCGGATCGGCGTGTTCTACGTCGGCTCGGTGCTGCTGCTGGCGATGCTGCTGCCGTGGCCGTTCTACAGCGGCGGCGAGAGCCCGTTCGTGACGGTGTTCAGCCGCCTCGGCATCCCGGGCATCGGCGACGTGATGAACGCGGTGGTCCTGACCGCGGCGCTGTCCAGCGTCAACTCAGGCCTGTATTCGACGGGCCGGATCCTGCGCTCGCTGGCCGAGAAGGGCGAGGCGCCGTCGTTCGTCAGCCGGATGAGCCGCCGCCAGGTGCCCTACGGCGGGATCCTGTTCACGTCGGTCGCGTACGTGCTGGGCGTGGTGCTGAACTACCTGGTGCCGAAGGAGGCGTTCGACATCGCCATCGCGATCGCGTCCCTGGGTGTGATCAGCACCTGGGCGACGCTGATCTTCTGCCAGTTGCGCCTGCGCCAGGCCGCCCTGCGCGGCGAGCTCGAGCGCCCGGCGTACCGGATGCCGTGGGCCCCGTACAGCGGCTGGGCGACGCTGGGATTCCTGGCCCTGGTGGTGGCCCTGATGGGCTTCTCGGACGGCGCCGAGAAGATCGCGTTCTACTCGATCCCGGTGCTGGCGGTGGTCTTGGCGGTGGGCTGGCGGTTCGTCAAGCGCCGCGAACGCACCCCGCTCGGGTAGCGGGCCCGCGGCCGATGCCGCGAATGACTCATTCGGGACATCCGGCGTCCCGAATGAGTCATTCGCGACGCCGGACGGGTTCGCCGGCGGCGGGCGGGCATACTCGACCCCGTGTCCTCGAGCAGCACGGAACCGCGGCGGGTGACGATCCACGACGTCGCCCGCTCGGCCGGGGTCTCCCGGCAGACCGTCTCGCGCGCGCTCAACGACAAGGCCGAGATCGACGGCACCACGAAGCAGCGGGTCCTCGACGCCGCCCGGGAGCTCGGGTACCGGCCCAGCCGGTTCGCGCGGGGGCTGGTGCGGCCGGACACCACCACCATCGGCCTCGTCGTGCCGGATCTGCTCAACCCCTTCTTCACCGAGGTCGCGAAGGGCGCCCTGGAAGCCGCCCGGGCGCGCGGCTGGCACGTCGTCGTGCACGACACCGCCGACGACCCCGAGCAGGAACTCGCCACGCTGCGGGTGATCGGCACCCAGGTCGACGCCGTCACCGGCTACTTCGGCCGGGCCGACGAGGACCTCGACCGGCTCACCGCCGGCATCCCGGTCGTCCTCATCGACCGCGAGCCGCGCACGCCGCGGTTCAGCGGGGTCGTGGTCGACGGCGAGGACGGCGTCCGCGAGGCCGTCGCCCACCTCGTCTCGCGCGGACACCGGCGGATCGGCATGCTCGACGGGCACCCCGCCCCGAGCGTCCGCCGCCGGTGGTTCCTGCGGGCCGCCGCCGAGTGCGGCGTCTCGGTGCAGCCCGGTTGGATCGCCGCCGGTGCCCAGAGCGTCGACGGCGGCGGTGCGGCACTGGCCGCCCTGCTCGCCGCCCACCCCGACGTCACGGCGCTGTTCGCCTTCAACGACGTGATGGCCATCGGCGCCCTGCGCGAGGCTCGCCGGTTCGGCCTGCGCGTGCCCGCCGACCTCGCCGTGATCGGGTTCGACGGCCTCACCCTCGGCACCCTGGTCGAGCCGGAGCTCTCGAGCGTCGCGATCGACACGCGCGCGGTCGGCGCGCTGGCCGTCGAGCAGGCGGCCCGCCTGGTCACCGGCGCGGCGCCCCTCGACCCCGCCGAGCTGATCGTCCGCGCCCGCCTCCACCTGCGCGAATCCGCCTGATCCCTTGACACCCAGTCCCGTCGCGCAGCACACTGCGGAGCGGTCCGTGAACGTTCACGGGAACGTTCTCGGGCGCCTGCCGAGCGCGGAAAGGACCTCATGTCGTACCTCGAAGACCCCGGCCCGGGCCGCGGTTCCCTTCCGCCGCGCGCGGCCTTCACCTCCGACGCGCCATCGTTGTCACTGAACGGCACCTGGCGGTTCCGGCTGTCGCCGAGCCTCGCGGCCGCGCCGGCGGGGATCGAAAGCGGGGACTTCGACGACTCGGCGTGGGACGAGCTGCCGGTCCCGTCGCTGTGGCAGCTGCACGGCCACGGGCGCCCGGCCTACACGAACGTGCCCTACCCCTTCCCGGTCGACCCGCCGCACGTGCCGTCGGACAACCCGACCGGCGACCACCGGCTGCGGTTCGACCTGCCCGCGGACTGGCCGGCCGGGTCCGCGGTGCTGCGCTTCGACGGCATCGACTCCTGCGGCCGGATCTGGCTCAACGGCACCGAACTCGGCGTCACGCAGGGCAGCAGGCTTCCGTCGGAGTTCGAGGTCGGGTCGCTGCTGCGGCCGTCCGGGAACGTCCTCGTCGTGCGCGTGCACCAGTGGTCGGCGGGCAGCTACCTCGAAGACCAGGACATGTGGTGGGCCTCGGGCATCTTCCGCGCCGTCACCCTGCTCGCCCGCCCGGCCGGCGGCATCGGCGACTACTGGGTCCGCGCGGACTACGACCACACCACCGGCCTGGGCACGGTCCGGGTCGAGACCGGCCCGGACGTCCTGCTGGACATCCCCGAACTGGGCGTCGCCGGCCACCCGGCCGGGGACGCGCTGGAGCTGCCGGTCGAGCCGTGGAGCGCCGAGA
Source organism: Amycolatopsis sp. NPDC003731 (assembly GCF_053586895.1). Taxonomy (NCBI): domain Bacteria; kingdom Bacillati; phylum Actinomycetota; class Actinomycetes; order Pseudonocardiales; family Pseudonocardiaceae; genus Amycolatopsis; species Amycolatopsis sp. NPDC003731. The sequence goes on from NZ_JBSFNC010000020.1 coordinate 62,545, forward strand.
CCCCGCGGCTTTACGAAGGCACGCTGGCCACCGCGGCCGAGCGGGTGCCGGTGCGCATCGGGTTCCGCACCGTCACCATCGAGGGCGGGCAGCTGAAGGTCAACGGCCGGCCGCTGATGTTGCGCGGGGTCAACCGCCACGAGCACGATCCGCGTACCGGGCGCGTGGTCTCGCCGGAGACGGCGCTGGCCGACGTGCTGCTGATGAAGCGGCACAACATCAACGCGGTCCGCACCAGCCACTACCCGCCCGACCCGGCGTTCCTCGAGCTGTGCGACGCGTTCGGCCTGTGGGTGATCGACGAGTGCGACCTGGAGACCCACGGCTTCGAGCTGCTCGGCTGGGCCGGCAACCCCAGCGGTGAGCCGAGGTGGGCCGAGGCGTACCTCGACCGGATGCGGCGCACGGTCGAGCGGGACAAGAACCGGCCCAGCGTGATCCTCTGGTCGCTGGGCAACGAAAGCCACACCGGCGAGAACCTCGCGCGGATGGCCGAGTGGGTCCGCCACCGCGACCCGAGCCGGCCGATCCACTACGAAGGTGACCAAGACTGCGCCTACGTCGACGTGCACAGCCGGATGTACGCCACGCACGAGGAAGTCGACCGGATCGGCCGCCGCGACGACGACAACGCGCGCCGCCGGAACCTGCCGTTCCTGCAGTGCGAGTACGGGCACGCGATGGGCAACGGCCCGGGCGGCCTGCTGGAGTACCGCGAGCTGTTCGAGCGGTACCCGAACTGCCAGGGCGGGTTCCTCTGGGAGTGGATCGACCACGGTCTCGCCGCCGACGGGCACTTCGCCTACGGCGGGGACTTCGGCGAGCCGATCCACGACGGCAACTTCGTCATCGACGGCCTGCTCTTCCCCGACCGGACGCCGTCGCCCGGGCTGGTCGAGTTCGCGAAGGTGATCGAACCGGTGCGGATCTCGGCCGGCGACGGCGGGATCGAGGTGCGCAACCACTACGACTTCGCCGACACCGGACACCTCACGTTCACCTGGGTGCTGGAGGACGAGGGAATCGCTGCCGCCGAAGGTGTTCTCGACGTTCCGTCCGTCCGATCCGGACAGAGCACAGTGGTCCCGCTGCCCGCCCTGCCCACGACGGGCGGTGAGGCGTGGTTGACGGTGTCCGCGTCGCTGGCCTCGCCGACGGCGTGGGCGCCGGCCGGGCACGTCGTCGGCTGGGGGCAGCTGCCGGTGTCGGCGGCCCCGGTCGCGGCGCCGCTGCCCGCGCGCGGACCGGTGTTCCGCACCGGCGGGCGGCTGGTGCTGGGCGCCGGCGAGTTCGACCCGGCGACGGGCATCCTGTCGGCCCTCGGCGGGCACGCGGTGGCCGGCCCGCGCCTGGACGTCTGGCGCGCGACGACCGACAACGACCGCGGCACGTTCGCCGGGCGGCCCGCCGCCGACCAGTGGCGCGAGGCCGGGCTGCACCGCATGCAGCACCGGGTGATCACGGTCGACGCCGACGGCGAGGAACTGGTGGTGCGCACCCGGGTCGCGCCGCCGGCCCAGCCGTTCGGGCTGTTCGCCGACTACACGTGGACGGCGTTCGACGACCGCCTCCGGCTGCGGGTCCAGGTGACCCCGGACGGCGAGTTCCCCGGCACGCTTCCCCGGCTCGGCCTCGCGATGGCCATCCCGGGCGAGTGGGGCACGGCGGAGTGGTTCGGCGGCGGCCCGGGCGAGGCGTACCCGGACAGCCGCCAGGCGGCGCGGATCGGCCGGTTCTCCAGCAGCGTCGACGGCTTGCAGACGCCGTACGTGTACCCGCAGGAGAACGGCAACCGCACCGCGGTCCGCTGGGCTCGTCTGACCACGCCGGACGGCGCGGGCCTCCGCGTGGACGGCGACCCGCTCTTCGAATTCACGGCCCGCCGCTGGACCGCGGCGGCGCTGGAGGAGGCGCGCCACACCGACGACCTGGTGCCGGACGACGTGGTGCACCTGACGCTGGACGTCGCCCAGCACGGCCTCGGGACGGCGTCGTGCGGGCCGGGGGTGCTGCCGCAGTACCGGCTGTTGCCGCAGAAGACGGAGTTCACCCTGTGGTTCCGGGCGGTGTCGGGCCGCTAAGGCTCAGTTCCGCAGCATCGGCGGGTACAGCACCTCCGCCGCACCGCGCCGGTACAGCCGGGCCGGGCGGCCACCGTCGCGCGTGGTGGTCCGGCCCGTCGGCTCCAGCAGCCCCTCCGCTCCGGTCACCTTCCGGTGGAAGTTGCGCGGGTCCAGCCGCGTGTCCCACACCAGCTCGTACACCCTCCGCAGCTCCGCGACCGTGAACTCCGGCGCGCAGAACGCCGTCGCCAGCGGGGAATACTCCAGCTTCGCCCGGGCGCGCTCGACGCCGTCGGCCAGGATGCGGTCGTGGTCGAACGCTAGTCGTTCGCCCCGCAGCTCGCGCACCGGCGCCCAGCGAGCCTCCGCCGCGTCCGTGCCCGCGCGCGGCACCGGCAGGTCCGGCGCCAGCGCCAGGTAGGCCACCGTCACCACCCGCATCCGCGGGTCGCGGTCCGGGGCGCCGTAGCCCGCCAGCTGTTCGATGTGGACGGTCCCCGGCGCCAGCCCCGTCTCCTCCGCCAGCTCGCGGCGCGCCGCGTCCGCCAGGTCCTCGTCCTCCCGGACGAACCCGCCGGGCAGCGCCCACTCGCCGAAGTACGGCTCGACACCCCGGCGCACCAGCAGGGCGCACAGCTCCTCCCCGGTCAGGGTGAGCACGACCAGATCCACGGTGACGGCGAACGGTGGGTGACCCATGCCACCCACCCTAATCGTCAGCTTGACGATTAGCCACCCGAGCCCATATCGTCACCCCGACGATAAGAGGAGGCTTCATGGCCGACATCGACCGCCGGTTCGGGTTCCGGCACCTGCGCGGTGCCCCCACCGTGCACATCCGCCACTACCGCCGCGGCAAGCTCGCGCACGACGGCGTCGGGCTGTCGTTCTGGTACCGGCCGCTGACCGCGGTCGTCTCGGAGGTCCCGGTCGACGACCGCGAGCTGCCGCTGCTGTTCCACGCCCGCACGGCCGACTTCCAGGACGTCACCGTCCAGCTCGCCCTCACCTTCCGGATCCAGGACCCGGCACTGGCCGCCCAGCGCATCGACTTCTCCATCGACCCGGACACCGGCCGCTGGCGAAGCGATCCCCTGGCGCAGATCAGCGGGCTGCTCACGGAGAACGTGCAGCAGTACGCCGTCGAGGTGCTGACCCGCATCGACCTGGCCACCGCGCTGGTCGACGGCGTCAGCGCGGTCCGCGACCGGATCCGCGCCGGCCTGGCCGAGGAGGACACGCGGCTCGCGCAGACCGGTTCGGCGGTGATCGACGTCCGGGTCGTCGCGATCCGGGCCGAGCCGGAGGTCGAGAAGGCGCTCCAGACGACCGCCCGGGAGAAGGTGCAGCAGGAGGCCGACCGCGCGACCTTCGAACGCCGCGCGCTCGCCGTCGAACGGGAACGCGCGATCAGCGAAAACGAGCTGCAGAACCAGATCGAGCTGGCCCGCCGCGAGGAGCAGCTGCTCGCCCAGCGCGGCGCCAACGCCCGGCGGCAGGCCGAGGAAGCCGCGGCGGCGAACCGGATCGAGACGGAGGCGCAGGCGTCGCGCGAAGAACGGCTGACGCAGGTGAAGGCCGACGGCAAGCGAGCGCTCGGCGAAGCGGAAGCGGCGGGTGAAGCGGCGCGGCTGGCGGCGTACCGCGATCTGCCGAAGGGCGTGCTGACCGGGCTGGCGCTGAAGGAACTGGCCGGCAACCTGCCGCAGATCGAGAGCCTGGTGCTGACGCCGGACCTGCTCGCGCCGCTGCTGACGAAGCTGGGCGTCCGCTCGTGAGCCTCGCCCCGCGGGTCGTGCTCGTCCACCGCCGCACCGAGCTGGACGAGCTCGTCGCCCGGCACGGCACCCGCGGCCAGGCCGAGTTCTTCCTGCGCACCCGCGGCCGCGACCTCGCCGAGGTGCTCGAAGCCGACAGGACCCTGCGTGCCGCGCTCGCCGCGGCCAGTGCCGCCATCCCGCTGGACTGGCGCCGCGGCGAAGTCGAACGCGCGGACCTCGACCGGTTCCTCTTCACGCCGGAGGACGTCGTCGTGGTGGTCGGGCAGGACGGCCTGATCGCCAACGTGGCCAAGTACCTCGACGGCCAGCCGGTGATCGGCGTCGCGCCCGGTGCCCCCGGCGTCCTGGTCAAGCACCCGGTCGAGGCGGTCGCGGACCTGGTGCGGTCCACGGCCGACGTCGAACACCGGACGATGGCCGAGCTCACCGCGGACGACGGCCAACGGCTGCTCGCCCTGAACGAGATCTACCTCGGGCACGCCGGGCACCAGACGGCCCGCTACCGGCTGGGGGTCGGTGGCGGGCCGGCGGAACGCCAGGCGTCGTCGGGGATCCTGGTCGGGACGGGCACCGGGGCGACCGGCTGGTGCGGGTCGGTGTGGCGGGAACGCCGCAGCGGCCTGCCCCTGCCGGCGCCCGGCGAGGCCCGGCTGGTCTGGTTCGTGCGGGAGGCGTGGCCGTCGCCGACGACCGGAACCACCTGCACCGAAGGGGAACTGACGCGGGCGCCGCTGACGGTCGAGGTCGAATCGGACCGCCTGGTGGCGTTCGGCGACGGTCTCGAAGCCGACACCGTCGCCCTCACCCGCGGCCAGACGGCGACCTTCGCCCCGGCGGCGAAGACCGTCCGCCTGGTGCGGTGACGGAACGGACGACACGCGTGCCTGGAGGGACGACACGCGTGATTGGAGGGACGACACGGCGAGGGGGCGTGTCGTCCCTCCGGCGGGTCAGGTGCCGTAGCGGGACTTGACGATCGACGGTGTGTCGAGGTTGTGGCCGGCATCCATGCTCTGGGCCAGGCGCAGGTACTGGCCCTCGGCCCACATCAGCGGGCCCGCGCTGCCGGTCGGGCGGCCGAGGCCGAAGCAGGCGACGTCCGCGCGGTCCCAGACCTGCTCGGGCACGAAGTAGCCCTCGTTGACCGAGTCCGCCATCGACTTCAGGTACACCGCGGCCGAGCGGCCGTTGGCCAGTTCGTACTGGCCGCGTTCCCCCGACAGCACCGGCCACAGGCGGCCGAAGCGCTGGCTTCCGTTCGCCGGCCAGCCGCTGCAGTTCGCGGTGCTCTCGCCGTAGTTGTCGTGCGGGTAGCGGTGGAAGTAGATGTCACCGTTGGGCAGGGTGACCTGCACCGAGGAGTTGCCGTCCGAGGCTGCGGCCGTCGGGGCCACCGAGTTCGCGATCGTGGCGTCGCCGGCCGGGCGGACGCCGAGGCGGACCAGGTCGAGGAAGCCGAAGTCGGTGACGTCGTGCTCGTAGAAGCAGCCTTCGTCGAAGCAGATCGTCGCCGTGTCGTTCGGGTTGCCGGCCCGGTCGAGGCGCTCGTAGTACGTGTGGCCGCCCCAGTATCCGGACGTCGTCACCGTCCAGCCCGCCAGGGAGTTGCGCCAGGTGTCCGCGGTGGACTCCCAGGACGTGGCGCTCGCCGTGTCGCCGTTCGCCCGGGCGAGCGCGCCCGCCGCGATCAGGCCGGCGATCTCCGCGGCCACCGACGACGGCGACTTGCCGTACTGCTCCTCCCAGCGCTCGGTCGTGTCCGGGCCCGTGGCGACGATGTGGTTGGCCGTGGTCTTGACCTTGGCGTACGTGGCGGCGTCGGTGAGTCCGGTCAGCCAGGCCAGGAGGATCGCGTCGGCGTCCTGGTCCAGCTGTTCGCAGCAGCCGAGTTGCTGGGCGCTCGCGCCGCTCACCCCGGAAACCGGGCTGTAGCGCGGGAACGCGCCTGCCGGGTAGGTGGTGCCGTCGCCGGCGGTCGGGGTGGCGATCCACTGGGAGTTCCAGAGGAACTGCGCCATCCGCTTGGCTTGGGCGGTGTCGCCGGCGGCCAGGAGGCCGGTGGCCTGCTGGTACAGGTCCCGGCCCCAGACTCGGTGGTAGCCGTCGTTGAGGTGGTCCCCGTTCGTGTAGTCGCCCCAGGGGGTGGCCAGGCCGGCGACGCTGGCTCCCGGGTGCTGTTTGTCCTCCGCCGTCTTGAGCGCCATGGCCGCCACGTAGTAGGCGCGACGTCGCTGGGTGTCCCCGGAGACACTCGCCGGGGCCGGCTTGAGGCTGTTCACGTACGTGTTCCAGCCGCTTCGGTAGGACGTCGAGACCGCGGTGAATCCGCTGCTCAGGGAGCCGCTGGCCGAGGACGTGGCCGCTGCCGCGGTGCTGCCGTAGCCCAGGGCGACGGTGAACGTGGTGTCCGTGCCGACCGGGATCTGGCCGCACTGGACGACGTTGCCGTTGCCGGCGATGTTGTCGAACTGGTTGTCGAGGTTCTTGTCGGCGCGCAGGTCGGCCAGGCAGTCGCTGCCCGCTCCGGCGTAGCCGTTGTCGTGTGCCGTGAAGCCGGTGGAGGCTCGCAGGGCGGAGACGACCGTGGTGGGTGAGCCGCCGAACAGCGTTTCGGTGCCGCTGGCGACGAGGCCCGTGCCGTCCCACCAGGCGTTGTCGTTCGCTCCTCCGCCGGCCATGGAGGGGTTGGCCAGGAGGTACAGGCGATAGGTTCCGCCGTCGAGGGACTGGAAGCGGGTGTTCGTCAGCAGGGTGGCGCGGGCGGGGTCGGTGACGTAGTTCGTCGTGATCCGGTACTTGCCGCTCTTGGCCGTGTTGGTGATCGTGTACTGGAGCGACTTCTCGTCCGGCATGGTCACGGCGTGGTTCGTGGCGTCTCGCTCGAGGTCCACGAAGGTGCTGCCGTCGGTGACGATGTACTGCATGTCCTGCATGTTGGGGACGTCGGCCCGGGGGTAGAAGACCTCCGAGGTGACGCCGTTCGCGACGGTGAACCAGACCGGGCTGGCGCTTGTCGTCGCCGTTCCGAGGGCGGACTTGTTGCCCGTGGCCCAGGAGGCTCCTCCTCCGCAGCAGTCTGTTGCCGTTCCGGCTGCTTGGGCCGGTGCCGGGAGGAGCGCGGTGAGCAGGATTGCTGCTCCTGCGCAGGCCAGGACGGCTTTCCACCTGATCATTGCGGGCCTCCGACGGCGTTGTCGATGCATATGTTGTTGGCTGCAACATATTGAGGTCTGGGGTGATGACAGGCAATGTCCGGTCGTTCTGTATCGATTCCGACTTGGGCCGGACGGAGTAGTTGCCGCAACCCCAAAGCCCGGGTGCGCGGGGCCTGGGTTGCGCGGGGTCGGCTTGCGCTTTATGCGTCGGCTATGCGGTCCAGCCACTCGGCCAGGAGGGTTCGCTCGGCTTCGGTCAGTGCCGTTGCGCCGTCGAGGCCCGCCCTCAGTGCTATCGCGCGCTCGGCGAGGCCCGAGTCCTGGGGCTGCTCTGTTCCGGTCAGGATTCGGGTCAGTACCGTCTCGCGTGCCGTGGCCGACAACTCGGGGTCGCGCTGGTCCTCCGGTGTTGCGATCTGCGTCAGGACCACGCCCATCCCTGCCGCGTGGGTGAGGCGGGCCGCCCTCTCCACGCTCACCCTGAGCCTCCCCGCCTCCGCGACGCGCTCGACGATGCTTCGCAGCATCGCCTCCGCTTCCCCCGCCGCCGGGGACGTTCGGCCCGGGCGTGCGTCGCCGTACATCAGGACGTAGAACTCCGGGCGGGACAAGCCGAACTCGATGTGCAAGTCCCAGCCTCTCCTCAGGTCCTCCACCGGGTCGCCCGTCGAGCCCATCGCGCGCTTGCTCTTGAGGTACTCGTCGAAGCCGTACGCCGCCACCGCGTCCAGGAGGCCGTCCTTGTCGCCGAACAGGCGGTACAGCGCCGGGGGCTGGACGCCCGCTGCCGCGCTCACCGCTCGGGTCGACAGCCCGTCGCGACCCTCGGCCGCCAGCAGTGCCGCCGCCGCCTGGAGGATTCGCTCACGGGTGTCCAGCGCCGTCTTCGTTGCCATGGTTTCGATGGTAACAAATCTCCGGTAGCACTTGTTCGGTATCGCTGGTAGCGTTGTAGCGGTACCGACGGAAACACAGGAGAACCGATGTTCACTCGCACCCTCGGCCGGACCGGTCCGGCCGTCAGCGCCCTCGGCCTCGGGCTGATGGGCATGTCCGATCTGTACGGCCCCGCCGACGAAGCCGAGTCCATCGCGACCATCCACGCCGCCCTCGACGGGGGTGTCACCCTGCTCGACACCGGTGACTTCTACGGCATGGGGCACAACGAAATGCTTCTGCGCGACGCCCTGCGCGGGCGCGCTCGCGACCACGCCGTGATCAGCGTCAAGTTCGGCGCCCTGCGCGGCCCCGATGGTTCCTGGCTCGGCTACGACAGCCGTCCCGAGGCCGTCAAGACCTTCCTCGCGTACAGCCTCCGGCGGCTCGGCACCGACTACGTCGACGTCTACCGGCCCGCCCGGCTCGACCCCGCCGTGCCGATCGAAGAGCAGGTCGGGGCCCTGGCCGAGCTCGTCCAGGCCGGCTATGTGCGGCACATCGGACTGTCCGAAGTGGGCGCGGACACCCTGCGCCGCGCCGCTGCCGTGCACCCGATCTCCGACCTGCAGATCGAGTATTCGCTGCTCTCGCGCGGGATCGAAGCCGAGATCCTGCCGGCCGCGCGGGAGCTCGGCATCGGCGTCACCGCCTACGGCGTTCTGTCGCGCGGGCTGCTCAGCGGCCACTGGACGCCGTCTCGGGAGCTGGCCGCCGGGGACTTCCGCGGCTACAGCCCGCGGTTCCAGGGCGAGAACCTCGAGCGCAACCTCGCCCTGACCGACGCCCTCGCGAAGATCGCCGCGGCCAAGGGGGTCACCACCGCGCAGCTCGCCATCGCCTGGGTCGCCGCGCAGGGCGATGACGTCGTTCCGCTCGTCGGTGCCCGGACCCGTGCGCGCCTCGCCGAGTCACTGGGCACCTCGGACGTCGAGCTTTCCGGCACCGACCTGGCCGAGATCGAGGCCGCCGTCCCGGCCGGGGCCGCCGCCGGCGGGCGGTATGCCGCCGCCCAGCTCGATCACCTCGACAGCGAGAAGTAGTCGGCCGCCACCCGGTGCGCCAGGCGGCGCAGCAGCGGGGCCGCCTCCGCCATGCAGCGCGCCGGGTCCGGCTCCAGGTCCGTCAACGCGTAGGCGACCGAGATGCCCGCCTCCTTCAGCTGCACCGAAGACAGCCGACAGCGGCCGGAGACCGCGACGCACGGGATGCCCTTGGCCGCCGCGGCCGCGGCCACCCCGGCCGGGGCCTTGCCGGACAACGTCTGCTCGTCCAGCGATCCCTCGCCGGTGATGACCAGCGAAGCTCCGGTCAGGGCCGCGTCGAAGCCGAGCAGGTCCAGGAGCAGCTCGATGCCGGGCCGCACGCGGGCGCCCAGGACGGCCATGGCGGCGAAGCCCACTCCCCCGGCCGCTCCGGCTCCCGGGCGCTCGGCGAACTCGGGTCCGGCGATCGAGGCCCAGTGCCGCAAGGCGGCATCGAGGGTCTCGACGTCGTCGGGGGACGCTCCCTTCTGGGGTCCGTAGACGGCCGCGGCCCCGCGTGGCCCGCAGAGCGGGTTGTCCACGTCGCTCGCCAGCTCGATGTCCACTTCGGACATTCTCGTCACGTCCAGTGAGGCGAGCCGGGACAGGGCCGCACCACCGGAGGGGAGTTCGCGCCCGGCCGCGTCCAGGAGCCGGGCGCCCAGTGCGGTCAGCAGGCCCGCGCCGCCGTCGGTGCCCGCGCTGCCGCCGACGCCGAGGACGATCCGGCGGCAGCCCGCCCGGACCGCCGCCGCGATCACGTCGCCGGTTCCCGCGCTGGTCGCGGTGAGCGGGGCGGGGGCGCCCGGCAGCCGGTGCAGCCCGGACGCCTCGGCCAGCTCGACGATCGCCGTGTCGCCGCGGACCGCGTAGGACGCGGTCACCGGGAGGCCGGTGGGACCGCGAGCCGGGACCCGCACGCGCCGGTACCCGGCGGCGACGGCCGCGTCGACCGTGCCCTCGCCGCCGTCGGCCACCGGGAGGGTCGTCACCGCCGCCGCGGGGTGGACGTCGGCGAGACCGGCCGCCACCGCCGACGCCACCTCCCCCGCGGTCAGCGACCCCTTGAACTTGTCCGGCGCGATCAGGACCTTCACGCGCTCGCCTTGAACGCCCGCCAGTCGCCGATCTCGGTGATGTCGCGCAGGGCGACGTGCGAGGTGTACGGCCGCCGCAGCAGCATCGCGAACGCCGAACTCCCGTCCGCCAGCTCCACCACCCCCAGCTCCAGCTCGTGCGACTCGGACGGCAGCACCCGGTCCCGCAGGTCGTCCAGCGAGACGTCGTAGACCTCGCCGGTCACCTCGGCGCCACCGTGGGACACCGGGTACAGCGCCGGGCACTGGTCGCCGACCGCGTAGAACCGGTACTTCGCCGCGGTCCGCGCGTTGCCCACGAACGGTGATCCTTCGAGCAGGTGGTGCAGTGGCTCGCCGCGCATGGCGCCGCCGTTGAAGAACATCAGGGCCACGAGGGAACTCCTTTACCGGAAGAGGGCTTCGACGCCGTCGATGGCGAAGTACACCGCGAACACCAGGGCCAGCAGGCTCAGCAGCCAGCCGGCTTCGCGCCACTTGCCGCGGCCGATCTTGATCAGCACGAAGGCGATCAGGCCGGCGCCGACGCCGTTGGTGATCGAGTAGGTGAACGGGATCAGGGCCGCGGTCAGGAACACCGGGATCGTGTAGTCCGGGTCGTGCCACGGGATGGTCCGGCACTGCGCGACCATCATGCCGCCGATGACCACCAGCGCGGGGGCCGCGGCCTGGGCCGGGACGACCCCGGCCAGCGGTGTGAACAGCAGGGTTCCGGCGAACAGCACGCCGGTGACGACGCTGGCCAGCCCGGTCCGCGCGCCCTCGCCGACGCCGGCCGCCGATTCGAGGAACACCGTGTTCGGCGACGAGCCGGTGACGCCGCCCGCGATCGCGCCGGCGCCGTCGACCAGCAGGATGCGGCCCATCCGCGGGACTTTCCCGTTCTTCGACAGCCCGGCTTCGTCGGAGACGCTGGTGATCGTGCCCATGGCGTCGAAGAAGCCGGACAGCACCAGGGTGAACAGGAAGACCGTCGCCGCGAGCGCGCCTGCCGAGGCGAAGCCGCCGAAGAGGTCGATGTGCCCGAAGAGCCCGAAGTCCGGGGCGGCGAGGACGTGGTCGGGCAGTTCCGGGGTCGTGAGCCCCCAGCCGCCGACGCCGAAGCCCTGGTGCAGCACGACGGCGAGCACGGTGGCCACCCCGATGCTGATCAGCACCGCGCCCGGGACCTTCCGGGCCATCAGCACGATCATCAGCAACAGGCCGAAGCAGAAGACGACGATCGGCCAGCCGTGCAGGTGCCCGCTCGCCCCGAGCCGCACCGGGACCGTGGTCTGCGCCGAGTCCGGCACCCGGGTCACGAACCCGGCGCTGACCAGGCCGACCAGGGCGATGTAGAGCCCGATCCCGACGGTGATCGCCATTTTGAGCGGCCGCGGGATGGCGTTCATGATCCGTTCGCGGACCCCGCTGACGGCCATCAGCACGATGCAGACGCCTTCGAGCACAACCAGGCCGAACGCCTGCGCCCAGGTCATCTCCGGGGCCATCTGGAAGGCGACGATGCCGTTGATGCCCAGGCCGGCGGCGAGCGCGAGGGGCGCGTTGCCGACGAGTCCCATGAGGACGGTCATCACGGCGGCGGCCAACGCGGTCGCCGTGGTCACCTGCGCGGCCGAGAGCCGGGCGCCGGTGATGTCGGCGGAGGCGCCGAGGATGAGCGGGTTGAGCAGCACGATGTAGGCCATCGCGACGAACGTGGTGACGCCGCCGCGGACTTCACGGCCGATGGTGCTCTGCCGGGCCCGGAGTTCGAAGAGCTTGTCGAGCAGTGAACGGCGTTGCGGGGGTACTTCGTCGACTACGGGGGTGGGGACTTCGGTCTGGGTCATGCGTCCTGCCCTTGCCGGTGGGGGTGCTCGGCCAGGGCCAGGCACCACGCCGTGCCTGGCCGAGCGGGACGTTCGATTCGGTTGTGCTCCGGTCAGCTGCTGACTTCGTGGGTCAGTAGTCGGTGCGGTCGGCTTTGTCGAGCCAGGCCGCGAAGGGGGCGAAACCGTCCTTTGCGGACAGCCGGGTCACGGGGACCGTCCACGTCTCGCGCGGGCGGTCGAAGAGTTCGTAGAAGGCGCGGTCGTCGAAGCCGGCCTTGGCCGCGTCGTCGCGGTCGGCGGCGAAGAGGACCTTGTCCACCCGCGCCCACAGTGCCGACGACAGGCACATCGGGCACGGCTCGCAGCTGGAGACGAGCACGCAGCCGTCCAGCTTGAACGTCCCCAGTTCCTGGCAGGCCGCGCGGATCGCGACGACTTCGGCGTGCGCGGTCGGGTCCAGGTTCGCCGTGACGCGGTTGACGCCGGTCGAGACCACCTTGCCGTCCCGCACGATCAGCGCGCCGAAGGGGCCGCCGCCGTTCTCGACGTTGTGCGTGGCGATGCGGACGGCTTCGTCCAGCCAGTCCTGTTCGGTCGAAAGGGACGTGGTCATCTCAGACTCCGGTGATGTGCTCGGGGCGGATCGGGACGCGCGGCAGCTCGAGGCCGGTGGCCGCGCGGATGGCGTTGGCGATCGCCGGCGTGGCCGAGATCGTGGGTGGTTCGCCGACGCCGCGGACGCCGTAGGGCGCGTGCGGGTCGGGGCGCTCGAGGACGTCGACGCGCATCGGCGGCATGTCGAGGATGGTCGGGATGAGGTAGTCGGTGAACGACGGGTTCCGGACCTTGCCGTCCTTGACCAGGATCTCCTCCATCACCGCCAGGCCGAGGCCCTGCGCCGAGCCGCCCTGGATCTGGGCGACGACGGCGTCGGGGTTCATCGCCTTGCCGACGTCCTGGGCGCAGTCGAGCTGCACCACCTTGACCAGGCCGAGGTCCAGGTCGACGTCGACCACCGCGCGGTGGGCGGAGAAGCCGTACTGGACGTGGGCGTCGCCCTGCCCGGTTTCCGGGTCCAGGGGGTAGGTCTTGCGGTGGTGGAACTCGCGGGTCTCCTCGATCGCCGTGTCGCCGAGCAGCTCGGCCAGGTCCGCGACGACTTCGCCGTCGGCCGCGACCACCTTGCCGCCGGCGAGCGTCATGCCCTCACCGGAGACGCCGAGGCGGCCGTACACCGCCTCCGCGACCGCGCGGCAGGCGTTGCGGACCGCGCCACCGGTGACGTAGGTCTGCCGCGACGCCGAACTGGAGCCGGCGTCGCCGACGCTCGTGTCGGCCGGGTGCACGCTCACCCGCGTCACGCCCAGCTCGGTGCGGGCGATCTGCTGCTGCAGCGTCACCAGCCCCTGCCCGACCTCCGCGGCGGCGGTGTGCACCATCGCCACCGCCTCCCCGCCGAGCACCTCCAGCCGGACGCGGGCGGTCGAGTAGTCGTCGAGGCCTTCGGCGTAGGAGATGTTCTTGATCGTCACGCCGTAGCCGACCCCGCGGACCACGCCTTCGCCGTGGGTGGTGTTCGACGCCCCGCCCGGGAGGTCGCGGATGTCCCGCGCACCGGCGGGCACGGGCGGCAGCGGCAGGTCGCGGACCCGCTGGACCAGTTCCGCCACCGGCGCCGGGAAGTCGACCACCTGCCCGGTGACCACAGTGGACCCTTCGCTCAGCGCGTTGCGGATCCGCAGTTCCGCCGGGTCCAGGCCCAGAGCGGCCGCCAGCTTGTCCATCTGGGACTCGTAGGCGTACGTCGGCTGCACCGCGCCAAGGCCGCGCATCGCCCCGCAGGTCGGGTTGTTGGTGTAGACGCCCCAGCCCTCGATGTGCGCGTTCGGGACGTCGTAGGGACCGACGCTGAGCGTGGTGCCGTTGCCGACCACGACCGGCGTCTTGGACGCGTACGCGCCGCCGTCGAAGTACAGCTTCGCCCGGACGTAGACGAGCTTCCCGTCGCGAGTGGCGCCGTGCTCGTAGTACATCTTCGCCGGGTGGCGGTGGACGTGCCCGAAGAACGACTCCAGCCGGTTGTAGCTCATCTTCACCGGCCGGCCGGTGCGCAGGGCCAGCATGCAGGAATGGATCTGCATGGACAGGTCCTCGCGGCCGCCGAAGGCGCCACCGACGCCGGACAGCGTCAGCCGCACCTTCTCCAGGGGCAGGCCGAGGGCCTTCGCCGTCTGGCGCTGGTCGACGTGCAGCCACTGGGTGGCCAGGTAGAGGTCGACGCCACCGTCCTCGGCGGGCACCGCGAGCCCGGACTCCGGGCCGAGGAACGCCTGGTCCTGCATCCCGATCTCGTAGACGCCGGACACCACGACGTCCGCGGTCGCGTCCGGGTCGCCCTTGACGATCCGCTGGTGGCGGACCAGGTTCCCGCCCGGGTGCAGCTTCGGCAGCGTGTCGTCGTGCGCGGCCCGCTCGGGGTCGGTGACCGGCTCGAGGACGTCGTACTCGACGACGATCTCCTTGAGCGCCTGCCGCGCGATCTCCGGGTGGTCCGCGGCCAGGATCGCGACCGGTTCCCCCTGGTAGCGCACCAGGTCGGCGGCCAGCGCCGGGGTGTCCTGGAACTTGAGGCCGTAGACGTTCTCCCCCGGGACGTCCTCGTGCGTCAGCACCGCGTGCACCCCCGGCTGGGCGAGCGCGCGGGAGACGTCGAGGCGGACGATCCGGGCGTGCGGGTGCGGGCTGCGCAGGGTCGCGCCCCACAGCATGTCCTCGTGCCACAGGTCCGACGAGTAGGCGAACTCGCCGCGCACCTTGAGCGTGCCGTCCGGGCGCAGCGGGCTCTCGCCGATGCCGCCGGCGATCGTGTCGTGCAGCTCCTGCGGGGAGCGGGCCGGGGCGCTCATCGGACGGCCTTGCGGGCAGCGGCGTCGCGGACGGCGTCGAGGATCTTCTCGTAGCCCGTGCAACGGCAGAGGTTGCCGGCCAGGGCCTCGCGGATCTCGACGTCGGACGGCTCGGGGCTCCGCTCGATCAGGTCGTGGGCGGCCACCAGCAGGCCGGGGGTGCAGAAGCCGCACTGGACGGCGCCGCGCTCGACGAACGCCTCCTGCACCGGGTCCAGGGCTTCCCCGTCGGCCAGGCCCTCGACCGTGACCACCTCGCGGCCCTCGGCCTGCCCGGCCGCGACCAGGCAGGCACACGCCGGGACGCCGTCGAGGTAGACCGTGCACGAACCGCATTCTCCCTGCTCGCAGGCGTTCTTCGAGCCGGGCAGACCGAGCCGCTCGCGCAGCAGGTAAAGGAGGCTCTCGCCTTCCCAGACGTTGTCCGCCCGGCGGGGTTCGCCGTTGACGGTGACGTTCACGCGCACTTCGCGCTCCCTCCGCAGTATTCGGTCCAGGCCCAGGTCAGCGTCCTTCGCGCCATGACGCCCAACGCGTGGCGCCGGTAGGCCGCGCTCCCCCGGACGTCGTCGATCGGCGACGCGGCCGCCGCGACCAGGTCGCCGAAGCGGCGTTTCACCGAGTCGGTGATCGGCTTCGGTGACTCCCAGTCGAGCTCGGCGGCCAGGAACTCCTCGGCGTCGAAGGCCCGCCGCGGGGTCGGCGCGGCCGAGCCGACGCCGGTGCCGACCCGGCGTTGTTCCGGGTGCAACGCCAGGCCGAAGGCGGCGACGGCGATCACCATGGCGTTGCGGGTGCCGATCTTGCTGAACTGCTGCGGCCCGGTGGCCGGCGCGAGCAGGACACCGGTGATCAGCTCGTCCGGTTCCAGGACGTTCTTCTTGACCCCGATGTAGAAGTCCTTCGCCGCGACGATCCGCGTCCCGCGGACGGAGGCGATCTCGACCTCGGCGTCCGCGGCCAGCAGGGCCGGGTGCGCGTCGCCCGCGGGCGAGGCCGCGCCGAGGTTGCCGCCCACCGAACCGCGGTTTCGGATCTGCGGCGAGCCGACCGTCCGCGCCGCCATGGCCAGGCCGGGCAGCCGCGTGCCGAGCTCGGTGATGATCCGGGTGTAGGGCACGGCCGCGCCAATCCGGATCCGGCCGCCGTCGGTGCCGTGCTCGTGCAGCTCGGACACGCGCCCGAGGTCGAGGAGCGACTCCGGGCGGCGGTGGTCGAAGTTGAGCTCGACCATCACGTCCGTGCCGCCGGCGATCGGGACCGCACCGGGGTTCGCGGCGCGCGCGGCGAGCGCGTCGGCCAGCGAGGCGGGTCGGAGGAATTCCACTGTGGACGTCCTTTCGGGGCTGCTTCGGCAAGAAGTACACACGCTGAGCTGTGGCCGCGACCACGGCAAAACCCCTGAAAGACGGGTGAATTTCCGGCCCGCGTTTGTACTTTCCTCCAACGCCTTGATCGCGGGCGCGCCAAGGCCGCCGCACGAGGTCGGGACTCGTGCGGCGGCCGTGGTCACGCGGGTGTTACGCGGGCTCGAACTCCTTCACGGCGTCGAGGGCGGCACCCATCGCCGCGTTGCCCTCGCGCTCGATCATGATCTCCACCAGGACCGGGCGGCTGGTGCGCAAGGCTTCCTTGCGCGCCCACTCCAGGGACGTCCGGATCTCCCCCGGCTCGTGCACGCGGGTGCCGGAGCAGCCGTAGGCCTCCATGATCTTCACGTTGTCCGTGCCGATCGAGTCGTAGTGGATGTCGACCTCGAAGTTCATCTCGTAGCCGGTCTCGGCCTGGCGGATGAGCCCGAGGTACTCGTTGTTCAGCATGATCAGCACGAACCCGACGTCGTACTGGGCGGCCACCGCCAGCTCCTCGACCAGGAACTGGAACGAGTAGTCGCCGACCACGCCGACCACCTCGGCGTCCGGCCGGGCCTTCTTCACCCCGATCGCGGCCGGGATCTCCCAGCCGAGCGGGCCGGCCTGGCCGCAGACCTGGTAGTGGCGCGGCTTGTGCGCCTTCTGGAACTGGCCCGACCAGATCTGGTACAGCCCGATCGCGGTGACGAAGTAGGTGTCCTCACCGAAGGTCTCGTTGATCTCCTTGAACACGCGCGGTGCCTTGATCGGCAGGCCGTCGAAGTCGTCGCGCCGGGGCAGCGCCTCCTTCAGCTCGCCGATCCGGGCGACCCACTCGCGCCGAGGCGTCACCGAGCGCTGCTCCAGCGCCGCCAGCAGCGCGTCGAGGAACTCCCGCGTGTCCGAGACGATCCCGAGGTCGGGGCCGAACACCTTGCCCAGCTGGGTGGGTTCGATGTCGACGTGGATGAACTTGCGGTCGCCGCGGTAGACCGACAGCTCGCCGGTGTGCCGGTCGCCGAACCGCGCGCCCAGCGCGAGCACGAGGTCCGACTCCAGGAAGGCCGCGTTGGCCCAGCGCTGGGACGTCTGGATGCCCGCCATCCCGGCGAACAGCTCGTGGTCCTCGGGGAAGCTGCCCTTGCCCATCAGCGTCACCTGCACCGGGACGCCGAGCCGCTCGGCCGCGGCCCGCAGCCGCTCGCTCGCCTCCCCGAGGACGACCCCGCCGCCGGCCAGGATCAGCGGGCGCTCGGCGGCCAGCAGCAGGTCCAGCGCCCGCTCCACCCGGGCGGGCGCCGGCGTCACCCGGGTCACCGGCAGCGGCGAGTCGATCGAGGAGTCCCACTCGATGTCCTGCTTCTGGACGTCGATGGGCAGGTCGATGAGCACCGGGCCGGGCCGGCCCGAACGGGCGATCCGGAACGCCTCGCGGAAGATCCACGGCAGCTGCGCGGCCTCCTTGACCTGGACCGCCCACTTCGTCACCGGCTTGGCGATCTCGACGATGTCGACGGCCTGGAAGGCCTCCTGGTGCAGCTTCGTCGTCGCCGCCTGGCCGGTGATGCAGATGATCGGGATCGAGTCCGCGTGCGCGGTGTAGAGCCCGGTGATCATGTTCGTCCCGGCCGGGCCGGACGTGCCGATGGCGATGCCGACGTTGCCGTTCGTCCTGGCCCAGCCGTCGGCCATGTGCGTCGCGCCCTCTTCGTGGCGGACGATCAGGTGCTCGATCGCCCGGCCTTGTAGGGCGTTATACAGCGGGAGGATGGCGGCGCCGGGGCAGCCGAAGACGGTGTCGACGCCTTCGCTCTCCAGGACGTCGACGACCGCCTGCATCGCGGGGATCCGGGGCATGTCACACCTCCGCCGGGACGCGGCCCGACAACTGTTCGACGACCTTCAGCAAGGCCGAGTGGTCCAGGGAGCCGTACCCCATGGCGCGGCCGGCGGCGACGAGCTGGGCGACCAGCCCGGTGAGCGGGAGCGCGACGCCGGCCTGCCGGGCGGCGGCCAGTGCGATCCCCATGTCCTTGTGGTGCAGGTCGATCCGGAACCCGGGCGCGAACTCCCGCTCCACCATGGACTTGCGCTTGAGTTCGAGGATCCGGCTGCCGGCGAGCCCGCCCGCGAGGACGTCGAGGCCCGTGGCGGCGTCCACACCGGACGCTTCCAGCAGCACGATCGCCTCGGCGACCAGGCCGTAGATCCCGCCCACGACGAGCTGGTTCGCGGCCTTGACGACCTGGCCGGCGCCGTGCGGCCCGACGTGCACGATGGTCTTGCCGACCACGTCCAGGACCGCCTTCGCGGCCTCGAAGTCGTCCGCGTCGCCGCCGACCATGATGGACAGGGACGCCTGCTCGGCGCCGGCCTGCCCGCCGGACACGGGCGCGTCGAGGACGCGGACCTTCCTGTCCCGCGCGGCTTCCGCGATCGCGATCGACGTCTCGGGCCGGATGGTGCTCATGTCGATCAGCAGCGTGCCGGGCTCGGCGGTGTCCAGGACGCCGCCCGCGGCCAGCACCACCTCCTCGACGTGCGGGTGGTCCGGCAGCATCGTGATGACGACGTCCGCCCCGGCGACCGCGTCGGCGACGCTCGTCGCGGCGCGCCCGCCGGCGGCCTCGAGCTTCTCGCCCGCGGCCGGGGTGACGTCGTAGCCGCCGACGTCGTGACCGGCCGCGACCAGGTGCGCGGCCATCGGGGCGCCCATCACGCCCAGTCCGATGAATCCCAGTTTCATGCTCGTCCCCTTCGGGTCTTCGGCAGCCAGGCCAGCGACGTGACGGTGTCGGGGTCCGGGACGTACTCGATCCCGACGAACCCGGCGTAGCCCGCGTTCTGCAGCTTCGCGAGGTGTCCCTCGATGTCCAGCTCGCCCGTGCCGGGCTGGTGGCGGCCCGGTGCGTCGGCGATCTGCACGTGCCCGATCCGGGAAAGGTGCGTCGTCGCCAGGGCGTCCAGGTCGTCGCCGTTGACTGCCAGGTGGTACAGGTCGGCCAGCAGCCGCACGTTTTCGCGCCCGAGGTCGTCGAGCACGGCCACGGCGTCCGCGGCGGTCTTGAGCGGGTAGCGGTCCGCGCCGGAGAGCGGTTCGAGCACCAGCTGCGCACCGATCCGCGCGGCGGCGTCGGCGGCCTTGTCCAGGTGCGCGCGGGCCAGGTCGTCCTGCTTGGCCGGGTCTTCGCCGTCGAGCCGGTTGCCGTAGAGCGCGTTGAAGCTGCGGCACCCGGTGCGTTCGGCGATGCCGAGGGCGACGACGAGGCTGTCGGCGAACTCGGCCTCCCGCCCGAGCCAGCTCACCAGGCCCCGCTCCCCCGCGGCCATGTCCCCGGCGTAGAAGTTCAGCCCCCGCAGCCGGACGCCGTCCAGGCTCCGCACGAAGGCGTCGACCTCGTCGCGCGCGGGAACCGCGCTGTCGAACGGCCACCAGTACTCGACGTCGGTGAACCCGGCCTCCCGCGCGGCGGCCGCGCGCTCGAGCAGCGGTACCTCCTTGAACAGGATCGACAGGTTGGCGACGTACGGCAGGGAATGGCCCTCTTCAGGCATCGCGACCTCGAATTTCGCTATCCGGAATTTTTCTTTCGCATATCGAGAATAGCCGCTGACCTGCGCCGGGGTCAACGCCCGGACGGCGAAGGCGCCGCGACTCGTCGAGTCACGGCGCCTTCGGACGAACGGGGTATCGCTACCGGTTCTGGACGTGCTGCCAGCCGAACCGGCCCTTGATGCACAGGTTCCCGTGCGTCACCGAGCTGTCGTGCGGCGAAGTCACCTTCACGATCTCGTTGTCCTGGACGTGCAGCGTCAGGTTGCACCCGACTCCGCAGAAGGTGCAGACCGTCGTCGTCGCGGTCTGGCGGGACTCGTCCCAGGAGCCGTCCGAACGCTTGTCGTACTCGCGCTTGAAACTCAGCGCCCCGGTGGGGCACACCTCGACGCAGTTGCCGCAGTACACGCAGGCGCTGTCCGGCAACGGGTTCGCGAACTCCGTCGAGATCCGGGCGTCGAAGCCACGGCCGGCGACGGTGATCGCGAACGAGTTCTGCCACTGCTCGCCGCACGCGTCGACGCACTTGTAGCAGAGGATGCACTTGCCGTAGTCCCGGACGTACAGCTCGTTGTCCACCAGGGCCGGCTGCGCCACCGTGGCCGCGTCCGGGCCGAAGCGGTCCGGATCGGCTCCCGTCGCGGCCAGCCACTCCGCGACGCCCGGCGTCGTCGAGAGGTCCGTGGCCGAGGCCAGGAGTTCGAGGACCACCTTGCGGCTGGTGCGCGTCCGCTCGGAATCCGTGCGGACGACCATGCCCGGCTCGGCCATGCGCGAGCAGGACGGCACCAGCGTCCGGGAACCTTCGACCTCGACCATGCAGACGCGGCAGGCGTTCGCCGGCTCCAGGGTGTCGCCGTAGCACAGCGTCGGGATGTCCTTGCCCGTCGCCGTGCACGCGTCCAGGATCGTCGACCCTTCCGGCACCCGGATCGTCTCACCGTCCACAGTGAACTCGACCAGCCGCTTCGGGATTCCGATGTCCACAATGGTCACTTCAGGGCCCCCAGCCGGTCGATGGCGGATTCGATGGCGTTCCAGGCGGTCTGGCCGAGGCCGCAGATCGACGAGTCGCGCATGACCCCGCCGACCTCGCGCAGCAGCGGCCGCTCCTCCGAACCGGAGGCGAGGACACGCCGGATCGCCTCCTCCTGCCGCACCGTCCCGATCCGGCACGGGACGCACTGGCCGCACGACTCGTCGCGGAAGAACTCCGCGATCCGCAGCAGGAACCCGCCGAGGTCGGCGAGGTCGTCGAGGACCAGGACGACACCCGAGCCGAGCGTCGTCTTCGCCGCCCGCGCGTCCTCGAACGTCAGCGGCAGGTCCAGCTCGTCCGGCCGGACGAACCCGCCGGCCGCGCCGCCCAGCAGGATCGCGCGCAAGGACCGGCCCGAAGCCACTCCCCCGGCCAGCGCGAGCAGTTCCCGCAGGGTCGTCCCGAACGGCACTTCGTAGACACCGGGACGTTCGACGTTCCCGGACAGGCAGAACAGCTTCGGCCCGGCCGACGCCTCGGTGCCGAGCGACCGGTAGGCCGCCGCGCCTTCGGTGAGGATCAGTGGCACGTTGACGAGGGTCTCGACGTTGTTCACCACGGTCGGCTTGCCGAACAGTCCCTGCTCGACCGGGAACGGCGGCTTCGTGCGGGGCTCGCCGCGGAAACCCTCGATCGAGTTGAAGATCGCGGTCTCCTCGCCGCAGATGTAGGCGCCCGCGCCACGCCGGATCTCGATATCGAACGAGAACCCTCGGTGGCCCATGATGTCCACGCCGAGGAACCCGCGCTCGCGGCACACTTCCAGTGCGTTGCGCAGCAGCCGCAATGCGCGCGGGTACTCGCCGCGCAGGTAGACGAACCCCCGGGTGGCGCCGATCGCGTACGCCGCGATCGTCATGGACTCCACCAGCGCGAAGGGGTCGCCCTCCAGGAGCACCCGGTCCTTGAACGTGCCGGGCTCGCTCTCGTCGGCGTTGCACACCAGGTAGTGCGGCCCGGCGGGCTGGGCGGCGGTGGCGGCCCACTTGCGCCCGGTCGGGAACGCGGCCCCGCCGCGGCCGAGCAGGCCGGAGTCGGTCACCTCGCGGATCACCGCGGCCTGGCCCATGCGCAGGGCGTTGCGCAGGGCCGCGTAACCGCCGGACGCGCGGTAGCCGTCCAGACTGGCCGGGTCGACCACGCCCACCCGGCGGAGCAGCCGGAGCCCGTCCTCCTGGTGGATCACCGGCGGCGCACCCTCCGAAAGGGACGGTGGCCGCCCGGCGGCGAGCACGGCCGACGCGCCGGTCGCCGGGGCGAGCAGCTCGGTCGTGGCCGGGTCGCCGGCCTGGAACGTCAGCGCCGCGGGGGCCCGTTCGCAGACGCCGAGGCACGGGCTGCGCAGCCACGTGACCCCGCCGCGCGCCTTCCCCGCGGCGCCGACGTGCTCGGTGAGGACGTCGCAGACCGTGTCCGCGCCCTGGAGCCGGCAGGCCAGGTCGGTGCACACGTGCACCACCCGCTCCGGGCGTTCCTCCAGCGCGAACAGCGAGTAGAAACTCGCCACGCCGTACGCGTCGGCGGGCGGCACGTGCAGCGTCTCGCAGATGAGGTTCAGCGCGCCCTGGCTGATCCAGCCGACCCGGTCGTTGACCGCGTGCAGGGCCGGCAGCAGCTGGTCCCGGCCGCCGCCGGCGAACCCGGCGACCGCCTCCCGTTCTTCGCGCGACGCGACGGCGTCCAGCAGTTTGAGGTCCATTTCAGACCTCGGCGGGGAGCTTGTCGACGCGGATGGCGGCCGCCTTGTACTCGGCGGTCCCGGCGATCGGGCAGGTGGCCTCGATGGTGATGACGTTGACGTCGACCTCGTCCGGGAAGTGGAAGGTCATGAACGCCAGTCCCGGTTTCAGCCCCGTGTCCAGCCGGACCGGGGCGACGATCTCCCCGCGCCGGGACGAGATCCGGACCAGTTCGCCGGACTGGACACCCAGCGCCCGCGCGTCCTCCGGGCACAGGTCCAGGGTCTCCCCCTGCCGCAACGGCGACGGGAACCCGCCGGACTGGACGCCGGTGTTGTACGAATCGAGGCGCCGGCCGGTGGTGAGCCGGATCGGGAACTCCTCGGTGAGCAGGTCGACCGGCGGGCTGTGCTCGAGCACCGTGAACGGTGCCGGGCGGCCGCGTTCGGCCGGGTCCCCGGCCCAGAGCCGGCCGTGCAGGAACGTCGGTTCGAGGGTGTCCTCGGAGAAGCACGGCCACTGGATCCCGCCGAGCTCTTCCAGGCGCGCGTACGACATCCCGGCGTGCATCGGCGACAGCGACCGCAGTTCGTCCCAGACTTCCTCACCGCCGGTGTAGTGCCAGTCGTGGCCGAGCCGGCGGGCGAGCTCCGACAGCAGCTCGATGTCGTCGCGCGCGCCTTCCGGCGGTTGGAGGGCCTTGCGGACGCGCTGGACCCGCCGTTCGGAGTTGGTGAAGGTGCCGTCGCTCTCGCACCAGGCCGCCGACGCCGGGAGCACCACATCGGCCAGCTGCGCGGTCTTGGTCAGGAAGATGTCCTGCACGACCAGGTGGTCGACGTTGGCCAGCCGTTTGATCGTGTGCTCGCAGTCCGCTTCGGACTGTACGGGGTTCTCGCCGATGATGTACACGCAGGTCAGGTCGCCGCGTTCCATCGCATCGAGCATCTGGGTGAGGTTCAGGCCCTGGCGCGGCGGGATCGCCGAGCCCCACGCGGTGTCGAACTTGGCCCGGACGTCGGCGTCGAGGACGTCCTGGAAGCCGGGCAAGCGGTCCGGGATGGCGCCCATGTCGCCGCCGCCCTGGACGTTGTTCTGCCCGCGCAGGGGGTTCAGCCCGGCGCCGTAGCGGCCGACCTGCCCGGCCAGCAGCGCCAGGTTGATCAGCGACAGGACGTTGTCGGTGCCGTTGTGGTGTTCGGTGATGCCGAGGGTCCAGGACAGCTGGGCGCGATCGGCCCGGGCGTAGGCATGGGCCAGTTCGCGGATCAGCTCGGCCGGGACGCCGGTGGTCTTCTCCGCCGCTTCCAGGGTCCACGGCTCGACCGACGCGGCGAACTCGGCGAACCCTTCGGTGGCCCGCTCGATGAAGGTCGTGTTCGCGAGCCCGGAGTGGATGATCTCCCGGGCGATGGCGTGGGCCAGCGGGATGTCGGTGCCGACCTCGAGCTGCAGCTGCCGGTGCGCCCAGCTCGCCGTGCTGGTCCGCCGCGGGTCGACGACGAAGAGCTTCGCTCCCTTGTGGACGGCCTTGAGCACGTGGTGGAAGAAGATCGGGTGCGCCTCGCGGGGGTTGCCGCCCCAGATCACGATGACGTCGGCGTCCTCGATCTCCTGGTAGGAGGACGTGCCGCCACCGCTGCCGAACACCCGCGCCAGCCCGGCGACGCTGGGCGCGTGGCAGGTGCGGTTGCACGAGTCGACGTTGTTCGTGCCGATCACCGCGCGGGCGAACTTCTGGGCGACGAAGTTCATCTCGTTGGTGGCGCGGGCGCACGAGAACATCCCGAACGCCTCGGGCCCCTTGCCGTCCAGGGTGCGGCGGATCCCTGCGGCCGCCCGGTCGAGGGCTTCCTCCCAGGTCGCCGGCCGCAGAACGCCGGAATCGCGCACGAGGGGCCGGGTGAGCCGGACGTACGGCTCGGTGTTCCTGCGCTTCACGGGGACCTCCGGTCAGTGCGACCCGACAGGGACTTTGCTGGTGTGGTCGAGCAGGGAAATCGCGGCGTGGACGTACCGCAGGGCGGGCGCGGGCACGCCGGTGAGGCCGGCCAGCTCGACGACCGCGCCGATGATGGCGTCGATTTCGAGGGGTTTGCCCGCTTCCAGGTCCTGCAGCATCGACGTCTTGTGGTGGCCGACGCGCCAGGCGCCGTCGATGCGCTTCTCGACGGAGATCCGCGGGTCGGCCCCGGCCGCGCGGGCGATGGCCAGGGTCTCGGTCATCATCGTGGCGACGAGCTCACGGGTGTCCTCGTGCTCGCACATCTGGGCCATGGTCGCCCGGGTCAGCGCCGACAGCGGGTTGAACGCGACGTTGCCCATCAGCTTGATCCAGATGTCGTTGCGCAGGTCGGCTTCGACCGGCGCCTTGAGGCCCCCGGCGATCATCGACGCGCTGAGCACCTTGCAGCGCGCGGAGATCTCGCCGTCGGGCTCGCCGAGGGAGAACCGGGTGCCCTCCAGGTGCCGGATGACCCCGGGCTCCTCGATGACCGTCGAGCAGTAGACGACGCAGCCGATCGCCCGCCGCAGTCCGAGCGCCGCGGTGACCGAGCCGCCGGGGTCGACCGTCTCGACCCGCTGCCCTTCCAGCGGGTGACCCCGCAGGCCGTGGAAGTACCACCACGGGATGCCGTTCTGCGCGGCCACGATCGCCGTTTCGGGCCCGAGCAGCGGGGCGAGCAGCTCGCCGCACGAGGCGTAGGAGTTGGCCTTGAGGCCGAGGAACACGAAGTCGACCTTGCCCACTTCGGCGGGGTCGTCCGTGACGTGGGGGTGGGCGGTGAAGTCGCCGCGCGGGCTGAGCACGCGGACGCCGTGCTCGCGCATCGCCGCGAGGTGGGCCCGGCGTGCGATCAGGTGCACCTCCGTCCCGCCGCGGTGCAGCGCGGCCCCGACGTAGGCGCCGATCGCCCCGGCCCCGAGAACAGCCACCTTCATGACGCGCCTCCAAGGTCCAGCAGTATTGCATACAGTATCCTGGATCCATGATCGAGACCAGTCGCCTCGGCCCGACCACTCGGGCGGCGCAGCGAAGAGCGACAAATCAGACACCATGGGTCACATCGCCCGGGCATCGTTGATCCACATCGACCCAAATTCGCCCTTCGCGGGTGAGGTCTGGGATTTTGCATACCAAAACCTGTATTCTAAGCGCGGATCAGTACTTCCCTGCCGACTCGAGGTGTCCCGTGAGCCAGCCCGCTTCCCCGTTGCCCGACCGCGGCCCGACCGGCCGCCGCACGGCCAAGGGCTCGCTCAGCTCGACCGCTGCCAAGCGTGTCGAGCGGCCCGCGCCGCTGCGTCAGGTCGTCTACGAAGCACTCGCCGAACTGATCATCAACCGCACCCTCGAACCCGGCCAGCACCTGGTCGAGGCCGACCTCGCCGAGTACCTCGGCGTGAGCCGGCAGCCGGTCCGGGAGGCCCTGCAGCGGCTGCAGAGCGAAGGCTGGGTCGACCTCCGCCCCGCCCAGGGCGCCTTCGTGCACCTGCCCACCGACGAGGAGGCCGACCAGCTGCTCAGCGTCCGCAGCGTGCTGGAGACGCACTCCGCGAAGCTCGCCGCCGGACGGGCCACCCCCGCCGACGTCGCCCGCCTGCAGGAACTGCAGCAGGCCGGCGTCAGCGCGCTCGCCGAGGAGGACACCGAAGGCTTGGTCGCGGCCAACGCCGCCCTCCACGCGTGCATCACCGAACTGTCCGGCAACAAGGTGCTGGCGGAGCTGATCGGCCTGGTCGACCGCCGGGTCCGCTGGTACTACACGCCCATCGCCCGCCCCCGCGGCCAGGACGCCTGGCACGAGCACGAAGAGCTCATCGACGCCATCGCCGCCCAGGACGCCGGCAAGGCCGAGCAGATCATGGCCAAGCACACCGAACGCACCCGCCAGGCCTACCACGAACGTCCGGAAGCTCCCCGATCCTGAGCCTCCCGCGCTCTGACGACGACCAGCCGGACGATCGTCGACCAGCGCGCCCGGCTGGCCGACCTCTACGCCACGGTCACCGCCGCTTCGGTGGACCTCACGAGCTT